>JAUPWC010000096.1 GCA_030916665.1 Verrucomicrobiota bacterium | reverse complement strand
GCAGGGCGAAACCGTTCTCCCCCTAACTGATCCAGTAGCAGAGGGACTTACCCTCGATCCTGGACAGGCTCGTTCGGCTGCATTACACTGTACCCCTTCTTGGCGTGGCGAGATCGGCCTTGAACTTGCTAGACATCACCCTGCGGCCGGTCGCGGTCGACGAGGAACTGCGCTTCACGGCGCTGCTCGACGCGCATCACTACTAGGGTGCGGTGGCGAAGATCGGCCACACGCTCTGGTATGTCGCCGCCTGGCAGGGGCAGTGGCTGGCGTTGCTGGTGATCAGCGCCGCGGCCTGGAAATGCGCGGCCCGCGATCGTTGGATCGGCTGGGAGCGGCGTTACCAGTACGATCGCCTGCATCTGATTGCCAACAATAGCCGCTTTCTCATCCTGCCTGAAGGGCGGCGGCCGAATCTGGCCTCGCGCGTGCTCGGGTTGTGTGAGCGCCGGGTCGCGGCGGATTGGCAGGCGCGCTTCGGCTACCCGCTGTGGTTGCTGGAGACCTTTGTCGATCCGCGGTTCTTCCGTGGCACCTGCTATCGCGCGGCCAACTGGCTGGAGGTGGGCGAGACGCGCGGCTATCGCCGCACGCGGGCCGGCTACAGTCCCCAGGCCGGGACGCCCAAGCGGGTGTTAGTGCGCCCCTTGATCGCCGATGCCCGTCAACGTCTCGCGCATCCCGTCCTTGATCCTCGCTACCACCCGGGAGCCCCTAAGCTGATGTTGAGTGCAGAGCAGATGCGTTCCTTGCCGGCGTTCTTCGCCGAGGTACCCGATCCCCGCCGGGCGCAAGGGCGGCGGCATCCCTTGCCGGTGGTGCTGGCCATTGCCGCCGGGGCGGTGCTGTGTGGGGCGCGCGGCTACCAGGCCATCGCCGCCTGGGCGCAAGACCTCGGCCAAGCCGCCCGCGCGCGCTTTCGCTGCCGTTATCGCCACGGCCGCTACGAGGTCCCCAGCCGCACCCGGATCCGCGATGTGCTCACCCGCGTCGATCCCGAGGCCCTTGATCGGGCGCTGCAAGGCTGGAATGGGCAGCATGCCGCCGCCGATGAAGGCCTGGCCCTCGACGGCAAGACCATGCGTAACGCCCGCGACGCCGACGGCGACCAGACCCACATCCTCGGCGTCGTCGGCCATCAAACCCAGCGCTGCCACACCCAAAAAAAGTCGGCGCCTTGCCCGTCAACGGCAGCGACGAACTGAAACGCACCAATGAGATCGGGATGGCCATCCCGGTCCTCGAACCGATCGACCTCGCCGGCAAGACCGTCACCGCCGACGCCCTGCTCACCCAGCGTAAGCTCGCCACCTATCTGGTCGAACGCGACGCCCATTACCTGTTCATCGCGAAGGACAATCAGCCGACGCTCAGCGCGGATATCCGCCTGCACTTCGCCGCGCGCGGTGCGCCGGACTGCCGCGAGCCACCCACCCTGCAGCATGGCCGCATCGAAAGCCGCGCCATCTGGACCTCCACCGCGCTGAACGACTATCTCGACTTTCCCCACGTCGGACAGGTCTTCGCCATCGAACGGCACACGATCGAGAAGAAGACCGGCCAGACCTCCACCGAGATCGTCTATGGCGTCACCGACCACACCCCGCTCAGCGCCAGCCCCGCGCGGCTGTTGGCCTTCAACCGCGACCACTGGCGCATCGAGGCCCATCACTACATCCTCGACTGGAACTGGGACGAGGATCGCGGCACCGTGCGCACCGGCCATGGACCGGAGAATATCACCGGCCTGCGGCGCTTCGCCGTCGGGTTGATCAAGGCCAAGAGCAACGATAGCGTCGCGGGTACCATCGCTAAACTCGCCCGCAAAGTCCGCCGCGTCTTCGATTATCTCGGCATGACCATGAACTCTACCCCTCGCCCCCGCCGCTTAGCGGCCGAGGGTTAGAACGGATTTGCCGTGGTGACGAGGGCTGGCCACCGCGTGCCTAATCCAGCCGCGATCGCCCCGGGCGGGTGCGTGCCGTTCTCCGTGGGATCGGCCCCGGTCTCGACGATCCAGCGTTGCGCCATGCGCGTAGATTGGGTGGGTTGACAGCGGCGGCGGTCCTGGAGGGGCGCCTTATAAACAGCACGTCTGCTGCCGACCGGCTGATCGGCACGATCCTGGCCTGTGCCGTGCCTCGGGGTTGAAACGCCCTCCGGGAATGGTGGCGCCTGCGCCGCTGGTGGGCCGACTGGCCCACTGCGGGGTGAGCGCCCTGAATTACGTGGTGCCGGCGGGCACGGCGCCGGCTTGCTCCAAGGCGCTGAAAAGGTAGGAAAATAGAGGCTCGACGGCGGTGGGATCGGTGAAGCACCTCAAAGGTGCGGCGCATCCGCTGCGTCATGTCGTCCAAGGTCAGGGTGAAGGAGCGGGAAGGGTGAGCTCATTGGGGGACTTCCGGTCAGGTCTTATCCAGCTACTCTGACTGGTACTTGCCAAAATGAGAATTGCTGACAGATGGTACGAGTCCCGTGGCCAACACCCAGCCCGCTTCGCGCAAGCACAAGGTCAACTTGCACCCGAAACGGCATAAAGCCGATACCACTCATAAGCATCCCGCAGCCCCTCCTCCAATCCAATGCTCGCCTCCCAGCCCAGGGCCTTGAGGCGCGACACGTCCAGCAGCTTGCGCGGGGTGCCGTCGGGCTTGCTGGGGTCGAAAGCCAGCCGCCCGGGGAAGCCGGTGACGCGGGCGATGGTCTCCGCCAGTTCGCGGATGGTGACATCCGTCCCCGTGCCGACGTTGATGTGGGAGAGCATGGGCCGGGTGTGGGCCTGGTAGCTGGCCGGCGCCAGCGCCATGACATGGACGCAGGCGGCGGCCATGTCGTCCACGTGGAGGAATTCCCGGCGCGGGGTGCCGCTGCCCCAGATGGTCACCTGGTCGGCGCCGGTGCACACGGCCTCGTGGAAACGCCGCAGCAGGGCGGGGATGACGTGGGAATTCTCCGGGTGATAGTTGTCGCCGGGGCCGTAGAGGTTGGTGGGCATGACGCTGCGGTAGTCGCGGCCATGCTGGCGGTTGTAGCTCTCGCACAGCTTGATGCCGGCGATCTTGGCGATGGCGTAGGGCTCGTTGGTGGGCTCCAGGGCGCCGGTGAGCAGGCAGTCTTCGCGCAGAGGCTGGGGCGCGAGCTTCGGGTAGATGCAGGAGGAGCCCAGGAACATCAGGCGCTGCACGCCGGCAACGTGGCAGGCATGGATGAGGTTGCACTCGATGACGAGGTTCTCGTAGATGAAGTCAGCGCGATAGGTGTTGTTGGCGTGGATGCCGCCCACTTT
>JAUPWC010000095.1 GCA_030916665.1 Verrucomicrobiota bacterium | reverse complement strand
AGAAACACCGTCGCGGTCGTGTTGGCGGGGATCGTGACCTTCAGCTTGAACTTCCCGGCGGCGCGGTGCCAGCGGACCTTGATCGGGCCGTGCACGGACTGGTGCGTGGCCTCGACCCAGGTGAGGTCGCCGGCGGGCTGCGGTTTGATGATGATGTGTTTGAAGCCGGGCACCTTCTCATCGGGCTGGATGCCGGCGAGGTCGTGGTAGAACCACTCGGTGACCTGCCCGAGGAAGAAATGGTTGTGCGAGGCGCTGAGGTAGGCGGGCCACGATTCCGCGAGGCTGGTGAGGCCCTGTTTCACCTGCAACGCGTAGCCGGGCATGTCGGGATTCGTGACCAGACGGAGCAGGCGGTCCATGTGTCCCTCGTCGGTGAGGACGCGGAAAAGATAACGCGTGCCGACCGCGCCGGTCGTGGCGTGGCCGCGTGCGTCCAAGTCCTTGAACACCGCGGCGAGCAACGCGGCCCGGTCGGCCGACTCGGCGAGGCCGAGTGCCAACGGCAGGAGCTGTGAGGTTTGCGAGCCGCTGCCGTAGAGCTCGGGCGTGCCGGGCTTGAAGAGTTCGCGGTTGAAGACCGCGCGGATCTCCGCCGCCTTGCCGGTGAAATCCGCCGCCTCGTCGGCGAGCCCGAGCACGGTGGCGATTTTCGCCAGCGTGAGCGCGTTCTGATAGAAATGGGCCGTGGCCGTGACCGCGGGCGGCGTGAGGTTGGGCCGGCCGGTCTTTTCCAGGATCACATCATACCAGTCGCCGAGACCGTCCTGGAGCAGACCGCCGGCGGCGCGGGTCTCAAGGTGCGCGAAGTAGCGCTTCATCGCGTCGTAGTGGTCGCGCAACAGCGCGTCGTCGCCGGTGAAGAGATACTGCTGCCACGGCACCTGGATGAACGACGCGCCCCACTCCGCCGCGGTGCGGAAGGTGTTCTTGAAGGTCACGTATTCGGGCGCGATGTTCGGCAGCAGGCCGTCCGCCTCCTGCGCCTCGGCCATGTCGCGCACGTTCTTGGCGAAGAGCCGGGTGACATCCCACTCGTAGCGCAGCGCAGGACCGCAGAGGTGGTTCTGCTCCAGCCAGCCGAGTTTCTCGCGGTGCGGGCAGTCGGTGAGGATCGACACCATGTTCGAGCGCTGCGCCCAGCGCACGAGGTCGCGGATGCGGTTGAGCATCGGGTCCGACGTGGCGAACTGCCCCGCGGGCGCCGCAGTCGAGTGGACGATGACCATCTCGAGGGAATCCACCGTGGGCAGTTCGCCCCCCTCCGTCGCCGGGATCAGCTCGGTATAGAGATAGCGCGACCCGAGGTAGTAGAACTGCGGGAACCAGATCTCGTCCAGGTCGGTGGACTTGGTGTATTGCCACCAGGCGCTGCCGCGGTGCGCGCCGCCCATCGTGCCGCGATTGATCGTGCCGTCGGCGTTGACGACCTCGCCGGCGGTCAGCTTCACGACCGAACCGGCCGGGCCGCTGACGCGCAGGCGCGGCATGAAGGAGGCGTTCTGGCCGAAATCATAGAGCACGACCCCGGGCGCCGGACGGCGCGAGGCCTTGACGACGCGCGTCTCGATCGGCGCGACCGGTTCGGACGCGAAGGCCTGTCCGCGCAGCACACCCTGCTCCCCGGTGAACTCCACCGCCGCCGGCCAGGCGCTGTCGTCGAAGCCGGAACGCTTCCAACCGGGAGGCACGAGCCGGGCGTCAAAGTCCTCGCCGCCGAAGATGCTGGAGAACGTGACCGGACCGGCGTGCGTCTTCCAGTTCTCGTCGGTGACGAGCGTCTCGACCGTGCCGTCGGCATACTCCAGCCGCAGGTGCAGGATGGCGCGCTGCGGGCCCATCGAGCCGACGAACTTGGCAAAGCGCCCCGCGGGCCGCACGACGTGCAGCATGCCGTTGCCCAGCGCGAGGCCGGCGGCATTCGGCCCCTCGTGGAGCAGTTCCGTCACATCTTTCGTGTCGTAAAGGAGGGTGTCCTTGTAATCCGTCCAGCCGGGCGAGAGCACATCGCGGCCGGCCTTGGCGCCGTTGAGGAACAGCTCGTATTGGCCTAGCCCCGTCACATGCGCCAGCGCGCGGCGCAGGCCGGGCTTCACCGTGAACTCGCGGCGCAGGAGGGTGTTTTCGAGGCGGGTTTCGCCGGCGGCGGTGAGCCATTTCGCCTGCCACTCGTCGGGTTTGAGCAACCCCATCGTCCACGTGCCCGGCTCGCTCCACGCCGAGGGTTCACCGGTGCGGTCCCAACTGCGGACTTTCCAGAAGATCTGCTGCGACGAAGGGAGTTCCTTGCCGGCGTAAGGCACGAAGGTCGTGCGGTCGCCCTCGACCTTGCCGCTGTCCCAGAGGTCGCCCTGGTCGGCGGCAAGCCCTTCGGCGGAACTCGCCACGAGAATCTGCCACGCCGTCTGGCGCTGGCCGTTCTCGTCGGACGCCACCTGCCACGAGAGCCGCGGCTGCGTCGCGTCCACGCCGAGCGGGTTGAGGGTGTGCTCGCATTTGAGCGCGGTGACGGTGTAGGCGGCGGCGAGCGGCGAGGTGAACAGGAGCGCCGCACCCAAAATCAGGTGGAGCGCGTTGACCCCAACGCGCTGCGGGGAAAAGCGTCCTGAGGTCAGGCCGCTCCACCATTTTGAAATCCGCCTCTTCACAGT
>JAUPWC010000094.1 GCA_030916665.1 Verrucomicrobiota bacterium | reverse complement strand
CGCGCACTGAGCGCGGCAAGTTCGGCGTTACCACCGGGTTCGCTTGCGGTTCGTCGCCGGGAGGTTTCTGGTAGTCTAACCTTCGAGCCGGCCGCCGCGCCCGTCCGGCTCCGCCCTCACCATGAACTCCCTGCTCTTCGAGATCGTTGTCATCTTCCTTCTGCTCCTGGCCAACGGCGTGTTCTCGATGGCGGAGATCGCCGTCGTGTCGGCGCGCAAGTCACGCCTCCGCCAGCGTGCCGAGCAGGGCGACACACGGGCGAAGCGCGCCCTCGCCCTCGCGGAGAACCCCAACACCTTCCTGGCTACCGTACAGATCGGCATCACGCTGGTGGGTGTGCTGGCCGCGGCTTTTGGCGGCGCCTCGCTCGCCGACCGGCTGACCGGACCGCTCGCTACCATTCCCTGGCTGGCACCCTACGCCGAGGAGGTCGCCTTTGGTGCGGTGGTCCTCGTCATCACCTACTTCACCCTCGTCATCGGCGAACTCGTGCCCAAGCGCATCGGCCTCGCCAACCCCGAGGGCATGGCCCGGCTCGCCGCCGGGCCCATGCACACCCTTTCCATCCTCTGCGCGCCACTCGTGGCGCTGCTCGGCCGCTCCACCGACGTTGCGCTGGCTGCCTTCGGCATCAAGCCCGGCCCGGAGGCCGGCGTCACCGAGGAGGACGTGCGGCTGCTCGTGCGCGAGGGGATGCGCGCCGGTGTGCTTCACGCGCAGGAGCCCGCGATGATCGAGGGCGTGATGTCGTTCGACCGCCGCCCGGTGCGCGATCTCATGACGCCCCGGGCGAAGATCATCTGGATCAACGCCCACGACACGCACGAGGTCATCTGGCATCGCATCGTCGTCAGCGCACACACGACATTTCCGGTCTATGAAGGCCGCCGCGACAACGTCATCGGCATGGTCACCGTCAAGGCCATCTACGCCAACCTCGCCGCCGGCATCCCGGTCAACGTCCGCGACCTCGCGACACCCGCGCTCTTCGTGCCGGATTCCCTGCCGGTCAACCTCCTGCTCGAAAAGTTCAAGGCCACCGGCAAGCACGTCGCCCTCGCCACCGACGAGTTCGGCACCGTCACGGGTCTCGTCACCCTGCACGACCTGCTCGAGGCCATCGTCGGCGACATCCCCTCGCCCGCCGACCGCCTCAAGCCCAAGGCCGTGCGCCGCGAAGACGGCTCGTGGCTGGTGGACGGCCTGCTCGACGCGGAGGAATTTACCAACCTCGTGAGCGACTTCCCGCTCCATCCGCCGGCCCACCGTGACTACGAGACCTTCGGCGGCTTCGTCATCAAGCAGCTCGGCCACGTCCCCGCCGAGGGCGAGACCTTCCGGCACGAAGGCTACGTCGTTGAGGTCATCGACATGGACGGCCTGCGGGTGGACAAAGCCCTCCTGCTCCCGGTGAAAAATCTCCCCGCGGTCGGCGGCAAGGGCTGAACCTGACGAGGCGCGGGCTCTACCCTGCCTACCGGTTGCAAACCCCGGCTTGCGGGTTTTGCTTCCGTCCTCTGTTCTCTGCCCTCTGACCTCCGCCATGTCCTCCGCTCCCATTCCCGTCACCGTTCTCACCGGCTTCCTCGGCGCCGGCAAAACCACGCTGCTCAACCGGATCCTCACGGAGCAGCACGGCAAGAAGATCGCCGTCATCGAGAACGAGTTCGGCGAGGTCGGCGTGGACAACCAGCTCGTCATCCAGAGCGACGAGGAGATCTTCGAGATGAACAACGGCTGCATCTGCTGCACCGTGCGCGGCGACCTCCTCCGCATCCTCGGCCGGCTCATGAAGCGCAAGGACCGCCTCGACGCCATCCTCATCGAGACCACCGGCCTGGCCAACCCGGCGCCCGTCGCCCAGACCTTCTTCACCGATCCGGAGATGAAGGAGCAGTTCCGCCTCGACGCCATCGTGACGCTCGTGGACGCCAAGCACATTCTCCTGCACCTCGACGACTCGCCCGAGGCCATCAAGCAGGTGGGCTTCGCCGACGTCATCGTTCTCAACAAGACCGACCTCGTCTCACCGGCCGAACTCGACTCCCTCGAAAAACGCCTGCGTTCGATCAACGCCGTCGCGAAGATCCACCGCACCGCCAACGCCGGCCTGCCCATCGACAAGGTGCTCAACGTCGGCGGCTTCAACCTCGACCGCGCCGTGGAGGTGGACCCGCAGTTCCTCGAGATGGAGTATCCCTTCGAGTGGGCCGGCGCCTACGACCTGCAACCCGGACTCCACGAGATCGAGATCGGCCACGACCCGGCCGACGCCGACCACGCACATGATCACGCGCACGACCACGAGTGCGGCGAGGACTGTGGCCACAACCACAACGAACTCGACCTGGTCGTTCTTCCGGTGGGCAGCCCGCTTGCGGGCGCTGGTTCGGGTGCGAGCAAGCTTGCTGGCCCACAAACAGAACAAGCCTATGCCGCCGCCATCAACCAGGCCGTGCTCGTTTACTCCGACTGGGAAAAGATCACGCTGCCCGGCGAGACCGTCACGACCGGCGCCCAGCTGCACCGGCTCAAGCTCAAGGACGAATACGGGAAGTTCAAGGTGAGCATCCCGCACGCCGGCCAATACCTCATCTTCACCGGCCACGACGTGCCCACGCATTTCTATCTGCCCGACGGCACCTTCGTGAAATACGTTTGGGACAAAACCTTCCGGCACGAGCACTCGCACGACGAGGAAGTCTCCTCCGTCGGCATCAGCGTGCCCGGCGACCTCGACGGCAAGAAGCTCAACGAGTGGATCAGCGAACTCCTCAAGACCAAGGGCGGCGACATCTTCCGCATGAAGGGCGTGCTCTGCGTGAAGGGCACGAACAAGCGCCTCGTCTTCCAGGGCGTGCACATGCTCTTCGACGCCAAGTTCGACCGCCCGTGGAACGCCGACGAAAACCGCACCAACACGCTCGTCTTCATCGGCAAGAACCTCGACCGCCCCGCCCTCACCGAGGGCTTCAAGGCCTGTTTGGTGGGCTGACCGAGGTGGAGCGCGTTGCTCCCCAACGCGCAGAGAATATCCGCAGGCAGAAAGCGCCCTGAGGAGCAGGTCGCTCCACCACCAGTTGCATGATCCCGGCTTATGCCCGAAGCAGCCTGCGCAGAGCAGGCTCCACCTGATTGCGTCCTTGGCGTGAGGCGAAAAGACGGCTCAGATTTGGATCACCCCCACCCCATGAACCGCCGCACCTTCGTCTCCTCCGCGCTCACCGCCGCCGGCGTCGCGCTGCTCGGCAACCCCGCCCGTCTGTTCGCCCAGACCGCCGCGCCCCGCTTCAAGCTCGGCTACGGTCCGCACCCCGGCATGTTCAAGGCCCACGCCGGCGACAGCATCCTCGACCAGATCAAGTTCGCCGCCGACCAGGGTTTCACCGCCTGGGAAGACAATGGCATCGCCGGCCGCCCCTCCGCCGAGCAGGAGGCCATCGGGCAGACACTGAAGGACCGGGGCATGCAGATGGGCGTCTTCGTCGCGCACGCCAGTTTTGACGAGCCGACCTTCGCCGTGGCGAAGTCCGAGTATCGCGAAAAGGTCCTCGCCAGCATCCGCAACGCCGTGGACGTCGCGAAACGCTGCGGCGCGAAGTGGTTCACCGTCGTGCCCGGCTCCGTGGACCAGCAGTCCGACAAGACCGAGAAGTGGAACCGCTACGGCGGCCCGCGCCTCGCCGAGGGTTACCAGACGGCCAACGTTATCGCGCTTCTCCGCGAGTGCTCGGCGATTCTCGAGCCGCACGGGCTCGTGATGGTGCTCGAGCCGCTCAACTGGTATCGCGACCACGGCGGCGTCTTCCTCCAGCGTTCCGACCAGGCCTACGCCCTCTGCAAGGCCGTCAACAGCCCGTCCTGCAAGATCCTCTTCGACCTCTACCACCAGCAGATCACCGAGGGAAACCTCATCCCCAACATCGACCGCTGCTGGGACGAGATCGCCTACTTCCAGGCCGGCGACAACCCCGGCCGCAAGGAACCGGGCACGGGCGAGATCAATTATCGCAACGTCTTCCGCCACCTCCACCGCAAGGGCTTTACGGGCGTCGTCGGCATGGAGCACGGCAACGCCCGCCCCGGCAAAGAAGGCGAGGAAGCCGTCATCCGCGCCTATCGCGAGGCGGACGGGTTTTGACCGGATTTCCGATTCTGGACCGGCAGACTACCGATACTGCGCGGGAGGCCGGGACAGGACCTCGGCACTGCACGGGAAAGTCCCGCTGCTCCCGCCGCGGTCTAAGCCGGCAATCGCGAAAACCGCCGCAAACCGCTCCGGCCGCCGGCAGCTCAATCCACCCGAGTCGAATTCCTTCCCATTTGCCGCTTTGACCGCGCGCCGGTGTTGGTTATTCCTAGAGCACTTCTTCTCCCCCATGCCCAACTATACCCTGAAAGTAAACGGGCAGGCCCATACGATCAATGTGGCGGCGGACACGCCGTTGCTCTGGGCGCTGCGTGACAACCTCGGCCTCGTCGGCACCAAATACGGCTGCGGCATGGGCCTCTGCGGTGCGTGCACCGTTCACCTCAACGGCGTGCCGGTCCGCTCCTGCCAGACGCCCGTCTCCGCCGTCGGCAACACGCCGGTCACCACCATCGAGGGTCTCGACCCCGCCGGCGCGCATCCGCTGCAGAAAGCCTGGTGCGACCACGACGTCCCGCAATGCGGCTACTGCCAGTCCGGTCAGATCATGAGCGCCGCGGCGCTGCTCAAGCAGACGCCTTCGCCCACCGACGCCGACATCGACGCCGCCATGGCGGGCAACCTCTGCCGCTGCGGCGCCTACCCGAAGATCGAGCGCGCCATCCTCCACGCCTCGGGGCAGTCGACGGAATGACGCGCCTC
>JAUPWC010000093.1 GCA_030916665.1 Verrucomicrobiota bacterium | reverse complement strand
TCGTCGAGTCGCCCGCGAAGGCGAAGACGATCCAGCGCTACCTGGGTCCGGGCTACGAGGTGGAGGCCAGCGTCGGCCACATCCGCGATCTGCCGGGCAAGGGGGTCAAGGTTCCGGACAAATACAAGGACGTCCCTTGGCGGACGCTGGCGGTCGATGTCGAGGGCGATTTCGCACCCATTTACGTGATCCACCCATCCAAGCGGGCCAAGGTCGCGGAGTTGAAGGAGAAGTTGAAGGGCGCCACCGAACTGCTGCTGGCTACGGACGAGGACCGGGAGGGCGAGGCGATTGCCTGGCACCTGCTGCAGGTGCTCAACCCGAAGGTGCCGGTGCAGCGAATGGTCTTCAACGAAATCACCCCGGAGGCCATCAAGCGGGCGGTCGCTGAGACGCGTGACATCGACAACGACCTGGTGGACGCGCAAGAGACCCGCAGGGTGCTGGACAGGTTATACGGCTACGAGGTCTCGCCGGTGCTCTGGAAGAAGGTCATGCCGAAGCTGTCGGCGGGCCGGGTTCAGTCCGTGGCGCTGCGGTTGATCGTTGACCGGGAGCGGGAGCGGATCGCGTTCGCGTCGGCGGAGTACTGGGATATCCAGGCCACCCTCGACCCAGGTCCATTCCGGGCGCGACTGGTGGCGGTGGACAGCCAGCGGGTTGCCGCGGGCAAGGACTTCGACGACAACGGCGCACTGCGAACCGCGGGCGCCGTGCAACTGGATGCGGCAACGGTCCGTCAACTCGCCGATGCGCTCACCGGGCAGCCATTCGTCGTCACTGACGTCACTGAGAAGCCGTCCACCCGGCGACCCGCCGCGCCTTTCACCACCTCCACCTTGCAGCAGGAGGCCTCTCGCAAGCTTCGCTGGACCGCTCAGCGCACGATGCGGGTTGCGCAGGGGCTGTACGAACGCGGCTACATCACCTACATGCGTACCGACTCCACCACCCTGTCGGATACCGCGATCAAGGCCGCCCGCGCGCAGGCCAGCGCCCTCTTCGGGGCTGACCACCTAGCCGGTACCGGTAGGAAGTGGACGAACAAGGCCAAGAATGCGCAGGAGGCGCACGAGGCGGTACGACCCGCCGGCGACGAGTTCCGGACGCCAGCAGACGTGGCTGGCGAGCTGGTCGGCGATGAGTTTGCGCTGTACGACCTGATCTGGAAGCGCACGCTGGCATCACAAATGGCGGATGCCAAGGTCGCCACCACAACGGTCCGGCTCGGCGCATCCGCCACCGACGGGCGTCGCGCTGAATTCTCCGCCTCCGGCACGGTCATCGTCTTCCCAGGGTTCCTCGCGGCCTATGAAGAGAGCTCCGACGACGAGGACACCCGCGCCGCCGAAGGTCGGTTGCCAGCGTTGGCCAAGGGCGACCCAGTCGATGTCCGCGCGTTGGACCCCGAGGGCCACGAAACGAAGCCGCGCGCTCGCTACACCGAGGCCAGTCTGGTGAAACGCCTCGAGGAGTTGGGGATCGGACGCCCCTCGACCTACGCCGCCATCATCGAGAACATCCTGAACCGCGAGTACGTCGTCAAACGCGGTTCGGCGCTGGTGCCAACCTGGCTGGGCTTCTCGGTCATCCGGCTACTGGAGGACCACTTCGGGGACCTAGTGGACTTCGACTTCACCGCCAGGATGGAGGAGATCCTCGACCTGGTGGCCGGTGGCGATGCGAAGAAACTGTCGGTGCTGAAGCGCTTCTACTTCGGCGACCAGGATGCCGGCGATCAGCCATTCCCCGGACTGCATCCGATGGTCTCCCGGATCGACCAGATCGACGCCCGGGCAAACGCCAGCTTCCCGATCGCCGGGTGCGACGCGGTGGTCCGGGTCGGCCGCTACGGCCCCTACCTGGAGCGCGGTGAGGATCGGGCCAACATCCCCGAGGGGCTCGCTCCAGACGAATTGACGGCTGAGAAGGCCGAACAACTGCTCGCCGAACCTTCGGGTGACCGAGAACTGGGCACCGACCCGGAGAGCGGGCGGTTGATCGTCGCCAAGTCCGGCAGATTCGGACCATATGTCACCGAGGTGCTGTCGGAGGATGAGGCGGCGCTGACGGGCAAGCAGAAGATTAAGCCCCGTACCGGCAGCCTGTTCGCCAGCATGAGCCTGGATACGGTGACACTGGCTGACGCGCTACGGCTGCTGACGCTGCCGCGAGTAGTGGGCACTCATCCGGACGACGGTGAACCAATCACTGCCCAGAACGGGCGCTATGGTCCGTACCTCACGCACATCAAGGACAGCCGCTCGCTGTCCGACGAGGAGGCGATCTTCAGCATCACCTTGCCGGAGGCGCTCGCGCTGCTGGCGCAGCCGAAGCAGCGGCGCGGACAGGCGGCCGACCCAGGCAAACCGATGGGGGAGGATCCCAACAGCGGCGGGGCCATCCTGCTGAAATCCGGTCGGTTCGGACCGTACGTCACCGACGGTGAGACCAATGCGTCGCTGCGACGCGCGGATGACCCGGAGACCATCAGCCACGAGCGAGCTGTGGAGTTGCTGTCGGAGCGGCGAGCTGCCGGTCCGAGTACCAAGGGCCGGAAGAAGGCGGCCGCGAAGAAGGCGCCTGCCAAGAAAGCGCCAGCCAAGAAGGCGCCCGCGAAGAAAACAGCAGCCAAGAAGGCACCTGCCAAGAAAGCGACATCACAGAAGGCCGCAGCAACGCAGGCGAGTAATTCGGTGCGCGACGATGCGCTCGATCGGGTCCCGGCCGGGCGCTGACGGAGGTAACCGTGGCTGCCGGATTGTTTGTCGTCTTCGAGGGCGGAGAGGGGGCCGGTAAGTCGA
>JAUPWC010000092.1 GCA_030916665.1 Verrucomicrobiota bacterium | reverse complement strand
CGATCCGCGGCCGGCGCCGGCGGTTGCGCGTGACGGGAAAGGAGCGGGGCGGCCAAGTGGCAATCGCGTTGCGCGGCGCGGTCGCCACCAAGGCCGGGGAGTGGCGTCTCCGCTATTAACCCGGATTCCGGGATTGAAGATTAATTTTGAGTGGGATCGGCGGTGGAATTGAGCAAAAGTTTGGTCTGTCGGTTGGGTGGATTTTGCAATGGCGGCGGGATAGCTCGAACCCACACCAAGGATTGTTCGATGAGGGGTTTGCGCGTGTGCAAGCCGCCCCAACTTTGCGAGAGGTGGAGGACGGGGCGCCGGCCGTCCCGTCCGGCAATGGCGCCGCAGATGAAGACTTCCGTGCGCAAGGTGGCCGGGCGGCGATGCCGGGCCGGCTGGCCCGGTCCGGCGGAGGCGGCGCTGGCCGGGCGGGTGGCGGTCTGCCAAAGGCTGAGCAGGTTGAACAGCGCGACCACCGCGCGAAACGCGGCCTCGGTGGCGAAGAAACTACGGCGGCAGAAGTCGTCGGCCGCCAGGTCATGCTTCAGTTCGTCGATGCGCTGCTCCATGGTCGCGCGCCGGTTGTAGTCGCGCCACAGCCCCTCGGGGCTCTCCGCGCGGTTGGTGACGAAAAGCCGGTAAGTGTAGCCCGGCACATCGAGCAGCTTGCGGCCGACCGCCGCCTTCGTCTCCCGGATCCGCTCCCGCACCACCACGAAGCGGCGCTCCCGGCTCCAGCCCTGCAACCGGGCGGCGAACTCGGTGACGGCGTAGTCCCCATCCAGTTCGCGCCAGCCGCCGAGTCCGGCCAGCCGCAGCTTCAGCGTGGTGGTCAGCCGGGCGACGATCACATAGGGCAGGGTCCGTTCCTCCAGGAAGTCCAGAAACGCCCCGTCAAAGAAGCCGCTGTCGGCGCGCAGCGTGCGCACCTGCCAGCCGGCCGGCAGCAGCGCGAGCGCCTCGGTGAGAAAGGCGCGGACCCCGCGCCCGGCCGTGGTGTCGCCCCGGCGCAACCAAGCGTGCAGAATGAACACCGGCTCGGCCAGCACCGCCAGGATCGGGTGATGGGAGCGCCGGCCGGGCTTGCGCGGATGGTAGCCCTTGCGGGCACCCTCCTGTTGGCCGAAGCGCTCGAAAATCGTCGAATCCAAATCCAAGGTCACCACCTGCGTGGGCAGCTTCGCCAGCAGCCACTGCGTCAGGGCCGGGAAGAACTCCTCGATCTGCTTCCACTCAAAGCGCCCGAAGAAGTCCCGCACCGCATCGTCCCCCGGCCAGCGTCGCCAGCCCAAGAGCTGGCGCAGCGCCACATCGCCCCGCACCAGATTGACGTGGGCAAAGCGCCGGGCCCCGGCGGTCACGCTCAGCCAGAACGCCAGCAAGGTCTCCGCCGCCCCGATGGCGTTGGGCGAGGTGTAGGTGAAGGGCAGACGCTCCCGCACGGCCGCCAACAGGCCCAGCTCCCGCCAAAACTCCACCAATACCACCAACCCGCCAAACGGCGTGACCGCCCGCGCGCTCTCCCGCAAAACGGCTGGACGATCATCGCCCAACCGTCGAAAATCCCACCGCATCGTTTTGTTCCCGTCGTCAGTCTTGGTCTTCACACCCAACACTCTGCCGACGCCTCACTTGGCGCAAAACGATGTTTTTGTTATCCCGGAATCCGGGTTCAAGAGATCCCAACTTCCCCTTTACCCTGCCTCCCTTGTCCCCGGCCCTTCGTCCTTTGCCCCGCCTCGCCCTTCCCCCGTATTTCCACGCATGGCGGATACCTTGACGCCGCAGGAACTTGGCCAATAGTGCCCGGCGTTCCCCCGACGTGCTTTTCAACAACCGCAACTCCCGTCAAAGCCTTCTGATCGAGGTCAACCCCTACCAGATTCTGGCGGCGGGCATTGATCGTCCCGACACCGGCCCGGTGACCATCGAGGTGGCCGCTGAGTTCGACCGTAGCGACGCCGAGGGTCTGCGCGACTGGCTCGCCACCCATTTCGAGAAACAGACTTCCTGGCTGCCCGCCATCGCGGGCTTCGTCCCGCCCGAGGCGCTACTCCACCGCGAAAGCATTGTGCCCCGGCGCCTCTCCGACCCCGGTTACCTGCCCGATCTCGTCCAGGAACAATACAAGATCGAGAACCCGGCCGCGTGGAAATTGCTCACCCTCAGCCCGCTCGAGGGCGAGCAGGTCGCCCCCGAAGGCACCCAGCGCCCGGTGCTGGTCTGCGGCGTGTCGCACACCAACGTGCAGGCCATGCAGCAACAGCTGCTCGACCAACGTCTCCTGCCCTACCGGCTCGAGCTGGGCATCCTGCCTCTGCTGGGCGCGATCGCCGGTCAGCAGAAACGGAGCGGCGAGAAACGGGCGGTCGTCGTCGTGGTCATCGAGCAGGAGCACACCGTGGCCTTTATCATCGGCAAGGAAGGCGTGCATACGCCCGCGCCCGTGCGCCACGGTTTTTCCTCGATCGTCCAGGCCGCCCGCCGTGAGTTCAACCTCGACCGGGCCGAGGACATCCGTGACCGGCTGCATCAGGACGACGATGAACTGCTTTTGCGGGGCTCGAAGTTCGTGCGCTCCATCGGTCGCGATCTCAAGCCGCTGGTGGACTCCTACGAAATGACCACCGGCCAGCCCGTCGGCGAGATCTACTGCGCTTACCTGCCGCCGGCGCTCTCTTGGATCGCCGAGCCGCTCGCCCAGGTCATCGGCCGCTCTCCGCTCGTCCTGGACTGTGCCGCCTGGCAGGCCAGCGTCGGGATCAACGCGGCGGAAGATTTGAAACCGCTCGGCCAACACTGGCTCGGAGCGCTCAGCCTCGTGGCCCAGCCCGAGGGCGCCGCCGAGGCGACCGCCGCCAAGCCCGACGCGGCCTATCAGGGACCGTGGCGCGTGGACTGCCGCATCTCCGCCGCCCTGCCCAGCGGCGATCTGGTGCGCCGCCGCTTCGTCACCAACGCCATCGCCGCCACGCTCGCGACCGCCGCGCTGGTGTTCACGGTCTGGCTCACCTACCTTGGCCGCACCCTGGAGGCCGAAATATCCGGCTGGCAACAACGCATCGCCGACAACAAGCGCCAGGTGGACGCCCTCGACGCCGACACCCGCGCGCTCGGCGCCGCCGCCACCCGGATCGACTCCGCCCACGCCCTGATGGCGATGCCCTACTCCCTCTCGGAACTGCTGATGGCCCTCGGCCGCAACCGGCCGGCGAACATGCAGATCGACAGCATCGACTCCCTCCAGACCGGGCTGGTGCTCCGCGGCAGCCTCCACGAACCCTCCGACCGCGCCAAGCTCACTCTCGACCAGTGCCGCCAACAGATGCTGAAGGACCCGCTCATCGGCACCCGCTTCACGAGCATCGGCCTGACCTCCTTCAGCCGCCGCGTCGAGGCCGACACCTTTGACTTCGAGCTCAGCTTCAAGCTCAAGGAGGCGAAGCCATGAGCCCGTTCTTCCAATGGCTGCTCGCCGTCGCCCGGCGCAATCCCGTCGCGACCCTCAGCGTGATGCTGCTGTTCGTGCTCGGCGGCGCCGACTGGTTCCTCTGGCGCCGATGGGGCAATCTCGCCGTCGAGAGCGAGCGCACGCGGCAGGAAGGCGAAAAGATGCTGCTTTCCCTCAGCAGCCATCCCCGCATCGGGACACAATTTTCCGAGGCCACCAAGGCCCTTGCCTACATCGACAGCAACCTCGCCACCGAGGCCGACCTCGCGGGCAACCTGGACTACTTCTACCAATTCGAGAAAAACACCCGCGTGCGGCTCACCAACCTCTCGCAGCTCAGCTCTCAGCCGCCCACCGACGCGGAGTCCTTCCTCGCCATCCCCTTCTCGCTCCGGCTGACCGGCTCCTATCCGCAAATCCTCTCCTATATCCACGCCCTCGAAACCGGCCCGCGCCTCGTGCGCGTCAAAAGCTATCGTTTCTCCCAGGCGGGGGCCGAAGCCCTGACCGCGGACCTCACCGTCGAAATGCTCGGCCGCCCATGAAAAACTTTTTCCCGCTGCTCCTGTGTGCCCTCCTGCTGCCGGTTGTCGGACCGGCCCAGCCCGGCGCCGATCGCTTCGGCGATCTCAAGGCCAAGATCGAAGCCCTGCTGAATGCCCGCCTGCAGCCCGCCCCCCTGCCCGAAAAACCGGCCAATCCCTTTGTCTCGCTCCTGCCGTCGCTGCCCGTGGCCGTGACGCCCGAGACTCCGCTCGAAACGACGCCCATCCCCACGACGCTCGACGACGACCAGGTGCTCACCTACGCCGTCTCCCGCCTGCGCATCAGCGGCCTGGTGCAGCGTGCCGGCGTCACCCACCTGCTGATCAACTCCGCCTCATATCGGGAAGCTGATCTCATCCCGTTGCGCGCCAGCGGCGACACCGTTTACTACATCCGCCTCGTGCGCATCGCCGACACCGAGGTCACCTTCGGCTACAACCAGAGCTCGCTCACCGTAAAGCTCCCGAACTGAGCGCCCGCTTCGCGCTCCGGGACTGTGGGCCGACGGCCGGGTGTTCCGGGATTTTTTCAGCGCCGTGGATGCGTCAGCCCGGACCGGTCTGCCGTCAAACGCCCGACCGCCGCATCACCGGCGAACCACATTCTCTCCAAACATCCACGCGCCGACCTCGTGCACGCGGTGGAAATCGGGTGACCATTCGGGGATCGGCGCGAGATCCCAGCGCCAGGTGCGGTCGGGTTTCGGCAGGCCGAAGCGCTCGTGCAGGGTTTCCTTCTTGAGCTGCTTCCCATCGGGACCGATGTCGTAGCGCGCGGCATCGGCGAGCAGCAGGCGCACGCCGGGTTGCTGCTGCAGCCACGCGAGGTGACGCTTCGCCGCGGCTTTCGCGCAGCGGTCGGGCAGGCCTTTGTCCTTGTCGTAGGCGGGCAGCGAGTGGCCGGGCACGAGGCCGAGCTGCGAGATACAGTTGGCGGACACGATGAGATCCGCCTCCCCGCCCGGCGGCGGCCCGGCGTCTGCTTTGGCGAAAATCTCCGACGCCTCTTGGCTCGCCACCGTCTTCCGCACCGCCGCAAGCGCGGCCAGCGCCCCGCTCGCATCCCAGTTCGCGCCGCGGACTTGGCCCGACAGCTTTTTCTCCCACCACCTCACCTCGGCGCTGGTGACGATGTCGGCGAGCACGACCTCGGCAAAACACTCCGCCAATCCCGCCACCGGCACGTCGAGGCAGTCGCCGGCACCGATCACCAGCACGCGCTGCCGCCGGTCGCAGCGCTCCGCCACCTCGAGAATGACCTTCCGGCTTTCCGCCAGATGCGGGGCCCACGCGGCGCGCACCTTGGCGTGGCGTTTCGCGATGTCCTCATGTTCGCGCAGCAGCCCCAGCTCGCGCGCAGCGGGCGGACAGGTGGTGGCGAGGCGGCGGGAAAAACGGGCGAACATGGAGAATGCGCCGCACCCAAACCGGACGCGCCCGCCAAGTCGAGCAACGCTTCATCCGTTGTAGTGGCGGTCTATGACCGCCGGGCCTTGAAAAACGACGCTCGTAGAGCGCCGCTACATGTCCGGTCTCCAGCCGCCCATCCCGTCGAGGCGCCTTTTGTCCTATTGGCATCCGCGCGGAAACCGGCTTAGTTTCGGCTCACACCAATCCGTTCCTTACCCATGCTGAAACGATCACCTGCCCTGAGCCTGTCGAATGGGCTCCTCCTGCTGTTCACCCTCCTGGCTTCCGTCGCCGGCCTCAGCGCCGCGCCTGCCGCCGTCGAGGGTTTCACCCACGTCAAAACCGTCGGCGACATCTCCGAATACACCCTCGATACCAACGGCCTGCAGGTGCTCCTGCTGCCGGAGCACTCGGCCCCGGTGATCACCTTCCAGGTCACCTACCGCGTGGGCTCGCGCAACGAGGTCACCGGCACGACCGGCGCCACCCACCTCCTCGAGCACCTGATGTTCAAGGGTTCGAAGAACTTCAACAAGGAGAAGGGCGGCACGCTCGACCAACGCCTCGACCCGCTCGGTGCGACGAACAACGCCACCACCTGGTTCGACCGCACCAACTACTACGAGATCTTCGGCAACGAGCACCTGCCGCTGATCGTCGAGATGGAGGCCGACCGCATGCGCGGCCTGCTCCTGCACGAGTCCGACCGCCAGCCCGAGATGACCGTTGTGCGCAACGAGTTCGAGCGCGGGGAGAACTCGCCGTTCCAGTCGCTCTTCAAGGAGGTCTTCCAGGCCGCCTTCGTCGCCCACCCCTACCACCACAACACCATCGGCTGGCGCTCCGACATCGAGAAGGTCTCCATCGAGAAACTCCGCGAGTTCTACGACACCTTCTACTGGCCCGACAACGCCACCGTCAGCATCATCGGCGACTTCCAGCCGGCGGCCGCCCTCGCGCTGGTGAAACAGTTTTACGGCGCCATCCCGCGCGCGCCCAAGCCCATCCCGCAGCTCTACACCGAGGAGCCCGAACAGACCGGCCCGCGCCGTGTCGTCGTCAAACGCTCCGGCCAGCTCGGCGTCGTCGCCCTCGGCCACAAGATCACCGCCGCCACCCACCCGGATTACCCGGCCCTGACGCTGCTCGACCTGATCCTGACCGACGGCAAGAACAGCCGCCTCTACAAGACCATCACCGACCAGAGCCTCTCCACCGGCGTGAGCAGCTTCCTCGCCTACACCCACGACCCGTCCCTGCACCTCACCTTCATCCCGCTCGCGCCCGGTGTGGCCCACGACAAGGTCGAGCAGATCGCCCTGGCCGAGATCGAACGCCTCAAGAAGGACGGCGTCACCGCGACCGAGGTCGCCGCCGCCCTCGCCAAATACCTGGCCAACTCCGCCTACCAGCGTGACGGCACCTTCGCCATCGCCGGCAACCTCAACGAGTCCATCGCTGTCGGCGACTGGACCCTCTACTACACGCTCGAGGAAGCCCTCAAGAAAGTGACTCCCGCCGACGTCCAGCGCGTCGCGCAGAAATACTTCAACGTGGACCAAAGCACCACCGGCTGGTTCATCCCGCTCGTCCCCGCCGCCCCGGCCGCCGAAGCCAAGTAAGCCCCCACGCCCACTGCCATGAAACGCTTCATCCTTCTGTTTTCCGCCCTCGGTCTTCTGGCCTCCGTTCTCACGGCCCAGATCGCCCCCAACGTCGTCCGCCAGAAAGTCGCGGGCCTCGACGTCCTGATCTACAGGACCGGCGTCAAGGACATCGTCACCCTCAAGGGCTCGCTGCCCGCGGGCGACTCCTTCGCCGTCGACGGCAACGTCGCGGTCCCGACCCTCTGCGGCCTGCTGCTCGACCAGGGCACCACCAAGCAGGACAAATACGCCGTCGCCGAGAAACTCGAGAGCGTCGGCGCCACCCTCTCCTTCGGCACCGGCCTCCACCTCGTGGAGGTGAACGCCAAGTGCCTCGCCCAGGACCTGCCGCTCGTCATCGGCCTGATCGCCGAGCAACTCCGTTTCCCGGCCCTCAGCGCCGAGGAATTCGAAAAGGCCAAGACCCAATACGCCGGCTCCATCCAGCGCAGCCTCGAGAGCACCGATTACCGCGCCGAAGACGCCTTCAGCCGCGCCATCTACCCGGCGGGCCACGCCAACCGCCCCGCTTCGCCCGAGGAGATGCTGGCCGCCATCGCGTCTGCCACGCTCGATCAGGTGAAGGCTTTTCACGCCAAACACTACGGCCCCGCCCAGTTCACGCTCGTGCTCGTCGGCGATGTCGAAGCCACCGCGGCCCGGGGCGAGATTGCCCAGGCCTTCGCCGGCTGGACCGGCGGTGTCACGCTGCCGGCGACCGGGCCGGTCGGGACGACCGACACGGCGAACACGGTGGACGTGTTCATGCCCGACAAGACCAGCGTCTCCATCGTGCTCGGCCAGGCCAGCGGTCTCCGTTACAGCGATCCCGACAGCGTCCCGTTGCGCGCCGCCACCTCGATCCTCGGCAGCGACTTCACCAGTCGGCTGGTCGCCCAGGTGCGCGACACCGAGGGCCTCACCTACGGCATATACTCCCAGCTCGACAACGACTCCTTCGGCGAAGGCGACTGGCGCATCGCCGCGACCTTCTCGCCCGAACTGCTCAACCAGGGCCTCGAATCCACCCAGCGCCACCTCCGCGAGTGGCATTCCGCTGGCGTGACCGCCAACGAGCTCGCGCAGCGCAAGACCAACATGGTCGGCCGCTTCAAGGTCAGCCTCGCCACCACCGACGGCCTGGCCGGCTCGCTGATCAAGTCGGTCGAGCGCGGCGTCGGCCCCGAGTGGCTCGACCTGTATCCCGAGAAGGTGAAGGCCCTCACGCCCGAGCGCGTGAACAGCGTCATCAAGCAGCACCTCGATCCCGACAAGATGATCCTCATCAAGGCCGGCACGATCCCCGGCGCGGTGGGCAAGTAAGGTCGCGAGGTGGAGCGCGTTGACCTCAACGCGCTTCTTATTTGGGTGCGTTCCTTCCGTGGTGGAACGCGCTGACCCCAGCGCGTTCAGCGGCTTGAGGTCAAGCCGCTCCACCCCACGCCCGCCACCCGGCGGGCGTTTTTTGTTTTCCGACCAGGTGGAGCGCGTTGACCTCAACGCGCTTCTTCGCCGGACGGAGCCCACCAATGCGGCCAATCATCCTCCCGCAGACACAGGCCCTTCGCCACGGGATTTCGCCTAATATAATGCCACTTCTCCTGAAGTCCGGCGGCTTGCCGGATGCGGTGATCGAAATAATTCTCCTGCCAAGACACTCTTTGGAATCGAGCCACTCCGCGCTTCCAGTTTCCAACCACCTTGGACAGATCGGTGTCTTGCGGAAATCGAACCAGCCCATGAACATGGTCAGGCATCAGCAGAAACAGGTCGCACCACCAATGTCCGAGTTCGTGGTAACGCTTCACCGCATCGAGCAGCGCAGGAGCCAAGACAGGATTCGTCAGGCTGACCTCTTGATCCCGGTTGGCGCGTATGCGGATATGGAACGTCGCACCTGACGGCACCCAGGCCGGCGTCTTGTGGCCCAAGCGCTGTGGATATTCCTCCACGTCGGCGAAACTGCCGGCGAGAGACCGGGTGCTCAAGCCGCATTCTGCCAATCCAACGCGCTGGGGTCAGCACGTTCCACCTATCCGGGGCTTGCCTCCTCACCGCCGGCTTGTGTCATAAGCCGATGCACCTCTGTCCGCGCCCTCTGCGAGCGCTGCTTTTCACGTCCCTCCTCGCCCTTTTTGCTCATGCGACCGACCCCGTTGATCCGCTGCGCCTCAGCCGGGACGTCGTGCCCGTCGCGCAAAGCGTCGAGCTGACCCTCGACCCGGCCAGGGACGACTATTCCGGCCGCGTGCTGGTGGATCTGCTCGCCAACGAACCTTTCAAGAGCTTCCGCCTCCACGCCGAGGGCCCGGTCATCAGCCAAGCCACGCTCACCGGCAGCGACGGCGAAACCGTCACCCTTGCGGCCGAGGTGACCAACGCCAAGCACGGCCTCGTCACGCTCACCGCGCCGAGCGAACTCCCCCGCGGCAGCTACCGGCTCACCGCCGACTTCGCCGCCCGGTTCACCCGCGACGGCCTCGGCCTCTACAAGACCGTGAGTCGCGGCGACCCGTATCTTTTCACGCAGTTCGAGGACACCCATGCCCGCAAGGCCTTCCCCTGCTGGGACGAGCCGTTGTTCAAGATTCCGTGGCAACTCACGCTGACCGTGCCGGCCGCGCTCGAGGCCGTGACCAATGCGCCCGTCGCGATCGAGACCCGCCAGGGCGAGACGAAGACCATCGCCTTCGGCCGCACGCCCCCGATGCCGAGCTACATCGTCGCCCTGGCCGTCGGTCCCTTCGAATACGTGCCGGTCCCCGGCCTTTCCGTGCCCGGCCGCATCATCACGCCCAAGGGCCAGAGCGCGCTCGCGACCGAAGCGGCCCGGGTCGCACCCCCGATTCTCGCCCGGCTCGAGGAGTATTTCGGCATCCCCTATCCCTACGCCAAACTGGACCAGATCGCCGTGCCCGAATACGTCTATGGCGCGATGGAGAACGCCGGCCTCGTCACGTGGATCGACCGCGGCCTGCTGATGGATTCCGCCAAGGCGCCCTTCACCAGCCGCCGCTGGCTCGCCACCACCACGGCCCACGAGATGGCCCACATGTGGTATGGCAACCTCGTCACCATGGCCTGGTGGGACGACCTCTGGCTCAACGAATCCACCGCCGACTGGATCGCCGGCCGCATCGTCGAGCACCAGTATCCGGAATTCCGCGTGAAGATCAACGACAGCCGCGAGGTCAAGAGCGCCATGCGCACCGACGCCCTGCCGTCCGTCACCGCCATCCGCCGCAAAGTCACGGCCGACACCGACCTCGCCCAGCTCGCCGACGTGCTCACCTACAACAAGGGCAAGGGCATCCTCACGATGGTCGAGAACTGGATCGGACCCGCGCAGTTCCGCGCCGCCATGCGCGCCTATTTCCTCAAGCACCGCTGGGGCAACGCGGTCGCCAACGACCTCTGGGCCGCGTTCAGCGCCACCTCGGGCGACGACATCGCCGGCCTGCTCGCCGGTTTCATCGAGCAGCCCGGCGTGCCGCTCGTGAGCCTCGCCCTCGAGCCCGACGGCCGGCTTCGGCTCAGCCAGCGCCGCTTCAACAATCTCGGTGACCCGCAGCTGCCGGGCCAGTGGCGCATCCCCGTCATCCTGATCTGGAGCAAGGACGGCCAGGTCCGCCGCGAACGCATCCTCCTCACGGAAACCACCCAGTTCGCAAACATCCCCGGCCTCTCCGGCGCCGACTGGGTCTACCCCAACGCCGACGAGTCCGGCTACTACCGCTGGAACCTCTCGCCCGCGCTGAACGCCCGGCTCGCCGGCAAGGCCGCAACACTCGCCCCCATCGAGCGCGTCGGCCTGCTCGACAACGTCTCGGCCCTGTTCAGCGCCGGCCTGATCGACGGCCAAGACTACCTCGCCTACGTGTCCGCCTTCGGCCGCGACCTCGACCCCGACGTCAACCAAGGCGTCTCCGGCAGCGTCGCCGGCCTCGACAACACCTTCATCAACGACAGCTCGCGCGACGCCTACCACGCCTACCGCCGCGCCATCCTGCGCCCGATCCTCGACCGCCTCGGCCTCCAACCGAAACCCGACGAACCGAGCTACTACGGACCGCTGCGGGTGAACCTTTACGGCGCGCTCGGCTACCGCGGCGCCGACCCCGAGATCGTCGCCGAGTGCCGCCGCCTCGCCGCGCTCTGCCTCGTGAACCCCGCCCAGGTTGATCCGACCCTGCGCGGCACGGCGCTCAGCGTCACCGCCTATCACGGCGACGCCGCGCATCTCGCCGCGATCAAGGCCCTGTTCGAGAAGCCGCAGACGCCCGCCTTCCGCTCCTCGCTCATCGGCGCGCTCGGCAGCTTCCGCGATCCCGCCCTGGCCCGCGACGTCCTCGCCTACTCGCTCTCGCCAGCCCTGAACTCCACGGAATTCCTTCGCGTGGTGAACGGCCTCGGCGGCAATCCCGACCTGCGCGAACTCGCCGTGGCGTGGGTGATCGAGAACTGGGCCGCCATCGCCACCAAGGCGCCGCCGGAATACAGCGCCGGCCTCATCAACGTCGCCGCCGGCGCCGAGCCCGAACTTTTCAACCGGCTGAAGACCTT
>JAUPWC010000091.1 GCA_030916665.1 Verrucomicrobiota bacterium | reverse complement strand
GGGCCGGGTCGGGCTGCCAGCGGCACTGTGGAACCGGCGGCCGTCCCACTCAAGCGCGCGCCTCCTTGCCCGCCTCCTGGGCGAACCAGTCCACGTTGCGGGTGAAGAACATGATGGCGGCGAGCACGACAAACAGGGCGGTCGTGCCGGCCAGCAGCGCGTAGTCCTCCATGCGAAGCACGACGTAGAGCACGCTGTGCTCCGCTGTCAGCAGCGCGGCGATGCTGCCGGCCCGCGCGTAACTGTGCAGGATCGAGATGCTGTAGCCGACAATGAGCAGCGACGAGGCCACGGCTGCGCCGATGTAGGCTTGCCCGGGTGCGAACACTTCGCCGAGCGCCAGCAATGCGAGGTAGAACAGGCACAGGGCCGCGCCCACGAGGCCGTAATGCACCGCATGCAGCCGCAGCCCGGCGAGCGTCTCGAACAGGAAAAAGGCCGCAAACACCAGCGTCAGCACCAGTACGCTGTGCTTGAGCGAGCGCTCGACCATGCGGTAGCCCTCGGCCGCGGCCCGGGCCGGCGAATAAGCCTGCGGCGCAGCCGGCGTGCTTTCCGCCACGTCTGCCCGACGCCGCGCGTGGGCGGCTTCGCTGTGCCCGCTGCGTTCCTGGCGCAGCCCGTTGATCAGACCGAGTGGCAACTGCAACACGAGCACCAACAGGGCGATGAAGAGCAGTTTGAGGGTGACAGTATGACGCCGACGCTGGGCCGGCGACGGAATGACTGGAGGTTGTGCGTTTTCCATGCGTCCACTCTGCCCGGCCAGTGTGAAGCCCGTATGAAGGGACGATGAATTCGGGCGGAAAAGGCACCGGCTCACCACCAAGACCCTGAGGCACAAAGATTCTGCTCAACGCCCGGGCCCTCTCCGTGTCTTCGTGCCTTTGTGGTGCCCAAAACTCCAAGTTTATTCCGTCGGCAGCCACAGCGTCGCGCGCGCGCCGCCTTCGGGGCGGTTGGCCAGCGCAGCGTCGCCGCCGTGCAGGTGGGCGATCTCGCGCACGAGCGCGAGGCCGAGGCCGGTGCTCTTCCGCTCCGTGGCCGGACGCGGCAGCGAGTAGAACCGCTCGAACACCCGTGGAAGCGCGTAGTCGGGCACCCCGGGACCGGAGTCTTCGACAAAGAACTCCACCTTGCCCGATTCCCAGATCCAGCCCAGGGTGATCGTCCCGCCGTTCGGGGAGAAATCCAGGGCGTTCTGCAACAGGTTCACCAGCGCCTCACGCAGCAGCACGGCCTCGCCGCGCACCACCGGCCCGCCGATCTCCTGCATCTTGAGGGTGATCCCGCGCGCGGCGCAGGCCGCGCGCAACACGTCGGCCGCCACCTGGGCGAGTTTCGCGACCGGCAGCTCGGCGATCTGGTGCAGCTGCTTGCGGGCTTCGAGCGACGAGAGCTCCAGCAGGCGGTCGATGATGCGCTGGATGCGCGCCGCTTCGCCGCGGATGTTCGACAGGAAGATATTCCGCTGCATCGGCGGCATGGTTTCGTCGAGCAGTTCGGCCGCACCGCGGATCGCCGCCAACGGAGCCTTCACCTCGTGCGCGAGCGTCTGGGTATAGCGCTCGACGTTCTGCCGCCCTTCCAGCGCCTCGCGCATTTCCTCGAAGGCCCGGCCCAGTTCGGCAATCTCCCGCGCCCGCGAGACCGGCGGGTTGGCCTTCCGGCCGTCACGCACGCTGCGGGCGTAGGCGGTCAGCTTTTCCAGCGAATGCGTCAGCCGGGCGGCGATCCACCACCCCAGCACGAGCATGCCACCCGCCATGATCCCGATGTAGGTCACCAGCCGCCAGCGCGCCTGACGCACGCCATCCTCCACCGCCGCCAGGGGACGCCCCACGCCGACCCAACCAACATGCTTTCCCGCCGCCAGCACCCGCGAAGCCACGCGCAGTTCACCATCCACCACGGCCACGTTTGACACCTCGTAGTTTTCGGACGCCCACCTGCCACCGCCGCGCATCGGCCAGCCGTAGGTCTGCCCCGCATCCCGGCCCGCGGAATCGTAGATCACGCGGCTTTCCGGGTCGCAGGCAAACACGCGCAACAAGTCCGACTGCTTGGGCAGCGTCGCGAGCTTCAGGGTCCAATCCTCCTCCGGCGCCGCGGGCGCGGCAAAGGCCGCCATGTAGGCCGCCGTGTCGCCCATCGTGCGACGCATGGATTCGACGTAGCGCAGGCGCACATCGCGCAGCACCAGCCCCATCATGGCGGCCAGGCCGAGCGCCGAGGCGCCGACATACACCACGAAGATGGCCGTGCGGATTCTCATTCCTCGCGCAGCGAGTAACCCAGTCCGCGGTGCGTCACGATGGGATCGGCCTCCGGGGCGGCCTCGCGCAGCTTGGCGCGGACCTGCTTCACGTGTGCATCCACCGTGCGGTCGGTCGCGGCTCCCGGGTCGTCCCACGCCGCCGCCATCAGCTGGTCGCGGCTGAATACCCGCCCCGGCGACGCGAGCAGCGCGGCGAGCAGCCGGTATTCGTTGCGCGTGAGTTCCAGAGTTTGGCCGCGGTAACCGATGCGGCAGCGCGCCTCGTCGTGCGCCCAGATGCCGGCGGCACCCGCCGGCGCCGCGGCCGGTTTGCCCTTCGCGCGGCGCAGGATCGCGCGCACGCGGGCCGTGAGTTCGCGCGGGCTGAAGGGTTTCGCGAGATAGTCGTCGGCCCCGAGCTCGAGCCCGACGATCCGGTCCACCTCACCGCTGCGGGCCGTGAGAAAGATCACCGGCGGGGCGCCGAGCTTCTGCGCCTCGCGGCAGACGTCGAAGCCGCTCATGTCGGGCAGGCCCACGTCGAGCACAACCAGCGCGACCGCCTGCGCCTTCAACACGGCGAGCGCCTCGCGGCCGGTGTTTTTCCAGACAGGCTCGAACCCTTCCGTTTTTAGGGCATAGACGATCGTGTCGGCGATGGCTTGCTCGTCCTCGACCACGAGGACCGTCTGACGGGCGGCGGGCATGCCTCACCTCTGCCGGGGGGATTGCGCCGTGGCAAGAATCGCGTGCGTCGGTCAGCCCTTGTGCTCAAACTGCCGCAGCATTTCGCCGAGACGGGAGCTCTCCGGGTAATAGCGGAGCCCCAGCCGCAAGGCGTTCAGCTGCCCGTCCGTTGGCGGCGTGGCGGAGGTCTGCCAGGCCCGGCCGATCAGCACGAAGAGATGCTCGGAAACATCGCCCTGATTGAGGGCGGCGAACAGCGGGTCGAGCACCAGCGAAAGCTCGCCCGGAGTGAGCCGGGGATTCTGCGCCGTAAATTTCTCCAGCCGCAGCTCGGCCTGGAGGCAACGCCCGTCATGGTTGAGCCGCCCCTTCTGGTCGGCTGCTTCCAAGACCTCCAGCGCCTGCGGCCGGTCGGACTGCCGCAACAGCTGCGCATAGGCCGCCACGTAATCCGGCACGCGGTTCGAGGGCTCGGCGTAACCGCGACGCAAAAAATCCCGCGCCTCTGCCCGGCGGCCGGTCGCTCCGTAAAGGCGGGCTTTGAGCAGCAGCACGTTGGCCTCCGGCAGCGACTCCAGCACCGGAGTCGCCGGCTCAAAGGGCCGGTCCAGCTTGAAGTTCAAAGCCACATAGTTGCCCCCCTCGGCATAGCTCCGCATCCGCAGCTCAAACCGGCCGGGAGCCTCGCCGAAGGCCTCTTTGAACAGCTCGGTCGGCGAACGCCCGGGATTCTCCTGCAGCATTTGCACAAAGGCGGCCAGCGCCGGCCGGTAGCGGTTCTGATGTCCGAAAAGCCCCAGGTGCAGGAAGGCCCACGCGTTCATCCGCCAGCGCACGGTCTCCTCCGTCTTGGGGTCGAACAGCTTCTCGAGATCCATCACGATGCTGTCCCGCAGATAACCGGTGAACTCGGCGTCGCCCTGGGCCTGAGTCCGCCGGTCATGGCGCCGGTCCAGCTCCTCTTCGACGGCTTTGCGCAACTCGCCGAAGGTCGGGGGCACTCCGTCCACCAGGATCTCGACCGCTTCGCCGCGATTGTTGATCAGGACCGGATCCGAGCCGGGTGCGTTCACGTTGCCCACCCGCACGCTGTCGGCTGTCCGGCCGCCCACCGGTGTCGTCGCAAAGGCCGCCGTCATGGAAAGCCCCCGGAGCTCGTCCATCGAGACGGCGTCGCGGGGATCAAAGTTGATCTTGCCCACAATCAGGCGGTCGCCTTGCAGCTCCGCCGAGTTGATGATCGCGGCGAGGCCTTCCTGCAACCAGCGCGGCATGCCGCTGCCTTCGAGCAGTCCATGCACATAGGCGCGACCCACGGCGCGATGCACCGTGTCGTCGCCACCGTCGAGCACGAGCACGAGGCCGGACGGGGTGCGGATCGCCCGTGTGAGGCGGTCAAACGCCGCGGGCGACACGTTGGCCCAACGGAGAAACTCCGGCTCATTGTCGCAGACCACCACCGAAACCAGCTGCCGAAGCAGCCTTTCATCACCCCAGACCAGCCCGACGGCCTCGCGCACGACCTGCAGCTCGTCCATGATGCGTTTCGTCGCTCCGCTGCCATGGCTGTAAACCCGGAAGCCCGGCACTTCGGCCACCTTCCAGCCCGGTTCGAGGGGCACGTAGAATTTGGCGCCCTCGACGACCAGCGGTGTCAGCTCGACCACCCGGTCGGTGGGAGCGGCAGGCGCCGCGGACTTGCTGGCGGCGCAGAGCGAAAGACTCAGGACCAAAAACAGGCCGCCGAATGCGCAGTGCGCACCCCGGCGATGGGTTGAAAGCATCGTCATGACGAATGGGATGAGATTGGGGCCCGTTGCGGAGAAAGAGTTCTCCGGAGCCGCCAAACAGCGCAAGCCCGTTCACCGGCAGACGGTTCCGACCGCCGGATGACCGCGTGGTTCCGGCTCAGGCGGCGCGCCGCAGCAGTTGCTGGCGCAGGCGCAGGGCCACGGCGACTTCATCCGTCTCCTCGATCACGGAATAGAGCGAAGGCGGCACCGCCCAGGTCACATCGGGCAGCGTCAGGTCGAAATCCAGCGGTTCCCACTCGGCTAGCCGCTGCGCCACCCGCACCGCCTCCAAGCCCAGCACGAACGATCCGCCCACCGCCTGAAGGCTGCCCATGAACACCAGCCAGCTTGCGCTGCGCAGATGCTCGACGGAGAAATGCTGCGGCCAAAAGGCCGGCCCGGCGATCATGCCGATCCCGACCAACAGAAAATTGCAGGCCTGCGCTGGTGTCATGCGCTGTTCCAGACCCGCCGATCCGGACTTGGTGCCGGTCGCGGGAATTTTACCCCGCTCTAACGATTGAGGACCTGCGCCGCCTGCGTTGACCTCCCTCCCGGAGCGTGCGGAGATGCCGCACCCCCATGCGCACGCCCCTTGCCGCCCTGTCCCTGCTCCTGTTGAACCCGTTGCCCGGCGCAGAAACGAGCGTGCTGCTGAGCGACGATTTCTCCGGCTTGGAGCCCGGCATGTTCTCCGCCGGCGTCATCGGCGCGATGGTAGAGTATCACTACCTGCCGGTCGTCGCACCCAAGGGCGGCTGGGCCGTCTCCAACTTCCGCAGCGAGGGTTCCCAGCGCGCCTGGCGCGTGATCGAGCAAAACGGCCGGCGCGCCATGCAGCACACCGACACCGCCCGCGACTCCGACCGCGCCTACATGCACAACCTGGTCGTGACCGGCGGCGAATTCTGGCGCGACTACACGCTGGAGGTCCCTTTCATTCCCGACAGCGACGGCGGCCAGAGCGGGGTCGTGTTCCTCTACCAGACCGACCGACACCACTATTTCGCCGGCGTGGACCGGGGCCGGGCCGTGCTGAAGCTCGTCAACGGCGGCAAGGCCTTCCGCGTGCTCAACGAAACCGTCCTCGCCGAGGCTCCGCTCACCTGGAAGCCCGGCGAGCCGTTCACCCTGCGCGTCACCACCGCCGGGGGCGTGCTCCGTGCGGACTTTGGCCGGGGCGTCGTGCTCGAGACCCGGGACACCACGTTCACGCAGGGCAAGATCGGGCTCTCGGCCGATGTGCCCGCGCGGTTTTTCGGCGTCAACGTCACCTGTCCGCTCGACGTCGGCCTGGCCTCCGCCAAGGCCCGGGCCACGGCTGCCGCCGAGGAGGCCCGCCTGCAGGCCGCCAATCCAAAGCCCAGACTCTGGAAGAAATTCGCCACGCCCGCCTTCGGCACCGGCCGCAACGTCCGCTTCGCCGATCTCAACGGCGACGGCCGCACCGACATCCTCATCGGCCAGATGCGCCACCACGGGCCGACCGACGCCTACAGCGAGATCCGCTGCCTCACCGCGCTCGACCTCGACGGAAACATCCTGTGGCAAAACGGCCTGCCCGACCGCTGGCAGACCGTGCTCACCAACGATGTTGTGTTCCAGATCCATGATCTCGACGGCGACGGCCGGAACGAGGTCATCTACGGCCGCGACTTCGAGCTCGTCGTCGCCGATGGCGCGACCGGCGCCACGAAATCCAAGCTGCCCATGCCCGCCACGCCCCGCGACCCACGCGGCCTGCCAGCCCGTTACCCGCGCATCCTCGGCGACTCGCTTGCCTTCGCCGACCTCCGTGGCACGGGCGCGAAACGCGATTTGATCCTCAAGGACCGCTACCGCAACGTCTGGGCCTTCACCGACAAACTGGAACCCCTCTGGCAGACCGAACTCAACACCGGGCACTTCCCGTTCCCCTTCGACGTGGATGGCGACGGCCGCGACGAAATTTCCCTCGGCTACCGCCTGCTCGCGCCCGACGGCCGCACGCTCTGGAGCAATGAGGACAAGATCAAGGACCACGCCGACGCCGTCGCCATCGTCCCGCTCAAGGACGGAGCCGAACCGACCCTGCTCATCGCCGGCAGCGACGAGGGCCTCATCGCCACCGACCTCCGAGGCAACATCCTGAAACACCACCAGGTCGGCCACGCGCAGAACCTGACCGTCGCCGATTTCCGCCCCGACCTGCCCGGCCTCGAAAGCGTCGTGATCAACTTCTGGTCCAACCAGGGCATCGTCACGATTCTCGACCCCGACCTGAACATCCTCCGCACTTTCGAGCCCGTGCAGCACGGCAGCATGGTGCTTCCCGTCAACTGGACCGGCCGCGCCGGCGAATTCTGGTGCCTCTCCACCAACTCCGAGCATGGCGGTCTCTACGACGGCGAGGGCCGCCGGGTGGTGAAGTTCCCCGCCGACGGCCATCCTGACTACGCCTGCGCCGGGCTCGATCTCACCGGCGACGCCCGCGATGAGATCGTCACGTGGGACGGCTACGAGATGTGGATCTACACGCAAGACGACGGTCCGTTGTCCGGCAAAATCTACCAGCCGGTGCGCAACCCCGCGCACAACGAGTCCAACTACCGCGCCAACGTCTCGCTGCCGCCCGGCTGGACCAAATAGGCGGAACGCGCTGACCCCAGCGCGTTTTCAATCCAGCGCGCTGGGGTCAACGCGCTCCACCCTCACAGATCCCCCAGCTGCGGCCGCAGCACGATCTCCTCGACCACCGTGCGGCGGCTGAGGCGGTGAACGTCCAGGATCGCACGGGCAATGTCTTCGGCGGGCATGATGCGCTCGGGCTTCACGCCGCTCTTCTCCCACGAGGGCGACCAAGTCGCGCCGGGATGCACGCAGCACACGCGGATGCCCTTGTCCTTGGTCTCGGCTCGCAGGACTTTTGCCAAGCCGGTCACGCCGAACTTCGCCGCGCAGTAGGCCGCCGCGTTCGGATAGGCGCCGAGACCGGCGATGGAGCTCCTGAAAAAGATATCGCCCGACTGGCGCTTCAGCATCGCCGGCAGGAAGGCCTGCGTGACCAAAAACGCACTGCGCAGGTTCACCGCGATCATGTCGTCGAACTGCGCGAGACTGGTTTCCACGAACGGAGCCATGGTGAAGGCGCCGGCGTTGTTGATGAGCACGTCGGGCGTGCCGAAATGCCGGCTGACTTCCGCCGCCATCAGGTCCACCGACGCGGCGTTGGCGACGTCACACTCGAAGACCTCGGCCTTGGCCCCCGACTTGACGCAGGCGGCGGCGACTTTGCCGAGGTTTTTCACGTTGCGCGCCACGAGCGCGAGCCGGACGCGCGGGATTTCCTTCGCAAAGGTCCGGGCAATGGCGGCACCGATTCCCTGTGAAGCACCGCTAATAAAAATGAGTGGCGTGCGCATGGGGGCACGCTTCCGATTCGCGCGGGATATTCGAGTGAAATCTTTCGTGACCAGCCAGTTCCCTCATCGTGACCTGCACCCCTCGGTCGAACGCTGGAGTCGTAAAAATCGAGCAGGGCCATTTCCCCGCTCAAGCAACCGGCTCAGGCGACGATACCTCGCCATGGTTCAGCCACACACCCGTCGTTTCATTTACAGTCTCGCCATCTTCAGCCTGCTCGCGATTCCCGGATTCGCCCAGGCCTCCGCCACGATTGAGGAGCGCCTCGCCGCCCTCGAAAAACAGGTCGCCACGCTCAGCGCCGAAAACACCGCCCTGCGCGAGGCCGCCAAGCCCGCCAAGGACGCCAAGGACGCCCCCGCCACCGTTCAGGCCGGCGGCAAGGAGTCGAAGCTCCTGCTCGGCGGCTTCCTGCATCTGCACGCCGAGAGCGGCAGCGCTCCGGACAGCCGTTTCAGCGGCATCAACGACCGCTTTCTCGTCCGCCGCGCCCGCGTGAACGTCCGCGGCAGCTTCGGCAAGGACTTCGGCTTCAAGGTGGAGTCGGACTTCGGCGCCAATTCCCTCAGCGCCGTCACCGGCTACCGCGCCCAGCTGACCGACCTCTACGTCGAGTGGCTCGCCCATCCCGAGGCCCAGCTCCGCCTCGGCCAGTTCAAGACCCCCTTCGGCTGGGAGCAGCTCATGTCCGACACGGCCAATCCGTTCACCGAGCGCTCCCTCCCCAGCGACCGCCTCACTGTCAGCCGCCAGATCGGCGTCATGCTGTTCGGCAGCGCCGCGGAGAAGCGCGTGGAATATTCCGCCGGCGTCTTCAACGGCAACGGCGTCAACAATTCCAACAACGACACCGACGACTTCATGGCCGCCGCCCGCCTCGCCGCCACCGTTTGGTCGGGCAAGCATAACGACAAGGCCGCCCTGTGGAGCGTCGGCGTGAACGCCTTCGGCGACGAGGCCCCGGCCCGCCGCACCGGTCTCGGCTTCGACACCCAGCTGCAGCTGCACCCGGTCACCCTCCGGGCCGAGTGGCTGACCAATACCCTCGACCCGGTCACCGGCGCCGATGTGGATTCCGACGGCTGGAGCCTCGCCGCCCTCTGGAGCCTGAACGACCAGTGGCAGCTCGCCGCGCGCTACGAGACCTACGACTCCAACACCGCGACCGGCGGCAACGAGACCGACACCCTCACCCTCGGCCTCAACTGGTTCATCCGCCGCAACGACATCGCGGTCTCCCTCAACTACCTCGCCGGCGACGCCAAGTTCGGCGGCGGCGACGACCGGCTCATCGGCCGCCTGCAGCTGGTGTTCTGATTGCGCAAATTCTCCCGCCATGAAACTCCTCTCCACGTTCCTCCTGCTCGTCTCGTTCTCCGCGCTGCGCCTCTCCGCCGTCGAGGTGCCCGCCAAGGTGCATGAGCTCGCCAAGGGCGAACTCGCCGCCCTCGCCTCCGATCCGGTCCTCGTCGCCGCCATCCAGGCCCAGAACGCCCAAGGCACCACCCTCGACGCGATCAAGGCCGCCGACAAGCGCTGGATGGACACCGCCGGCGTCGCCGACTTCATGAAGGCGATCATCGATTCGCCCGCCGGCGCCCATGTCCGCGCCTGGCGCCAGAAACACGCCTACGTCTCCGAGGTCATCGTCATGGACAACCAGGGCGCCAACGTCGCCATCACCGAAAAGACCTCCGACTACTGGCAGGGCGACGAGAAAAAGTTCACCGAGTCCTTCAAGGACGGCGGCGTGACCTTCGTGGACAAGGTGAAGTTTGACGACAGCACCCAGACCTACTCGGTGCAGGTCTCCGTGCCCGTGCGCGACGCCGCCGGCGCGTGCATCGGCGTCATCTGCTACGGCATCGACATCGAAAATATTTGATCGTCCGTCTCATGCCCAAGCTCTCCGTCAGCGCCAAGATTGTCATCGGTTTCATCGCGCTCATCGCGCTGGTGACGGTGACCGGCTTCGTCGGCTACCGCGCCGGCAGCCAGATCCATGCGCACCTGGTGAAGGTCAACGACCACACCCTGCCGGCCATCAGCCTGCTGCTCGAGGCCGACCGCGACCTCCACCAGGCGCTCGTCGCCGAGCGGACCATGATCTTCGTCAACCCAGAGTCCGAACAGTTCAAGGTCCTGCTCAAGGAGCACGCCGAGAACATCACCCAGGCCGCCGGACGCTGGGAAAAGTTCAAGGCCGCCCACCGTCTGCCCGCCGAGGCCGGCCCCGTCATGGCCGATTATGAGAAGAAGTTCGCCGAGTGGCAGTCCACGACCGAGCGCATCCGCGAGGCCCGCCGTTCCAACACGCCGGAAGGCCGCCGCGAAGCCATCGACCTGACCAATTCTGTCGCGTTCGGACGCTTCAACGCCGCGCGCGAGTGCATCAACCAGCTCACCGAAATGCTCAATGCCAACGCCGACGCCGATCAGGCGCTGGCCGACGCCACCCAGAAACGCGCCACCTGGAGCAGCATCGGCGTGACCGGGCTGAGCCTCGTCATCGGGGCCGCGCTGACCTGGTTCGTCGGCATCCGCCTCTCGCGCACGCTCAAGACCATCGTCCACAGCCTCTCCCTCAACGCCGGCGAGACCTCCTCCGCCGCCGGCCAGATCAGCAACTCCAGCCAGCAGCTCGCGCAGGGCGCCAGCACGCAGGCCGCGTCGCTCGAGGAAATCAGCGCTTCCCTGGAAGAAGTCTCCGGCATGGTGCGGCTCAACGCCGAGCACGCCGGCAAGGCCCGCACCATCGCCAGCCAGACCCGCGAGTCCGCCGCCCATGGCGGCGAGGAAATGAAGCGCATGACCGAGGCGGTCAACGCCATCGCCACCGCCTCGACCAACATCAGCGCCATCATCAAGACGATCGACCAGATCGCCTTTCAGACGAACATCCTCGCCCTCAATGCCGCCGTCGAGGCCGCCCGCGCGGGCGAGGCGGGCGCCGGCTTCAGCGTCGTGGCCGAGGAAGTCCGCGCCCTCGCCCACCGCAGTGCCGCCGCCGCCAAGGAGACCGCCGAGAAGATCGAGGACTCCCTCACCAAGAGCCGTCACGGCGTCGAACTGAGCGGGCGCGTCGCCGCCTCGCTCGAGGAGATCAACCAGCGCGCCCGCGAGGTGGACGGTGTCGTCCAGGAAATCGCCAGCGCCTCGGAGCAGCAGTCGCAGGGCGTCGCCCAAATCACCACCGCGGTTGCCAACATGGACCGCATCACCCAGGCCAATGCCGCCACCGCCGAGGAATCCGCCAGCGCCGCCCAGGAACTGAACGCGCAGACCATGTGCCTCCACGACGCCATCAACCAGCTCAACCTGCTGGTCGGCGCCGAGGTCACCCGGGAATCGGGTGTCGCCCACCGCAGCCCGGCCGCCGCCCAGCCTCATTCCGCGCCGCAGCCCGTGGCGGCAGTCTGAATCCGCCCCGGGCGGCAGATTCAAACGCCGCCGTCCGCGCTCAGCACACCAGCGCCCCGAAGTCCATGAAGTCGGCGTTGAAACCGCCCTTCACGCCCTTGCAGATCACGCTCACGGCGTCGTGCGAGTGCAGCGACTCCAGGTGCGAGCAGGCGATGCGGAAATCCTTGATGCGCTTGTCGCGGTCAAACGCGAGGTAGAGCAGCCGCGCCGCGTCCTCCACGAACTTCAGGTAGGCGCCGTTCAGCTCGGCAAAGGCCTGCTCGTCCTCGCGCTTCACCATGACCTGGGTCTCGGTCTGCAGCGCCTTGAGGCAGAGCGCGTGGACGTCCTCGATCCAGATTTTCTTTCCCTCGGCCTCTTCGAGCGTGAGGCGCGCCTTGCTGCGCTGCGAGTGCGGCACACCGTAGGCGCCGCGCCGGTCGCGCGCGTGCTCGGTCAGTTCGGCGGAACACGGGCAGGCCGAGGAATAGACAAAGTCGAAGTGGATGAAGCGGCGGTAGCGGCCGTCGCGCGTCATCACGCCCTCGAAGGCCACGTCGTAGAACTGGTAGCCCTCGAGTTCGGTGCGCAGGCTCTGCCGCAGCATCGGGTAGGAGAACGAGATTTTCAGGCGGGCGTCCTTGGTCTCCACCTTGCGCAGGTAGGCCTTCAGGATCTTGCCCATCCACTCGCCGGTCGTGACGCCGTCACGGTGCTCGTAGAAGGTCCGCATGATGCGGCTCATGTTGATGCCCTTGAGATCGGCCTCGAGCGACACCGTGCCCGTGACACTCGTCTCCAGCGTGAGGATCTTGCCGCCCTTCGTGCGGTATTTGAGCGGCAGCTTGAAGTTGTGGATGCCGACCTGCTGGATCGGCACGTTGGCTCCCTGGATCGCGTCGTGCGCGGCGTCCATCATGTCGGGCAGCGTCGCGCGATAAGCGGCGTCGGGCTTGAATTTCTGGTCGTAACCCCGCCTCACCCGCGGCGGCTGGCCGCGGTTGGAGCGGTGGAGATACATCGGATTCATGGGATTCGTTTTTGGTTGGCGCTGGCGGGTGACGTAACCGCCCGAAAATCAGTGGTGGGCCGGGCCGAAGAACTCGGCGTAGTTGCGCGGGGTTTCGTAGAGCCGCACGCAGTGCAGTCGCGCCGGCAGCGGGATGTGCGGCACGATCTCATGCCAAAACGCGATCACGAGGTTCTCGGTCGAGGGAATGATCCCGCGCAGAAACTCCACCTCGTCGTTGAGGTTCCGGTGGTCGCACTTGTCCACGACCGCGCGGTGGAGGATTTTCTTCAGCCGCGCCAGGTCGATGATGTAGCCGGTGACCGGGTCGGGCTGGCCCTTGACGGTGACTTCGAGCACGTAGTTGTGGCCGTGCCAGTGCGGGTTGGTGCAGAGGCCGTATTGCTTTTGATTCCACGCCAGGCTCTTCGTCGGGTTGTAGAGCCGGTGCGCGGAGTTGAAATGCACCTGCCGCGTGATGAAAACCGTGCCGGCAAGCGCGCGGACGGAAGGCGTCCGGGATTTTCGACTGGTGGCTGGTTTCGGCATGGAGGGTTGAGCGAAGCTAGTTTGTGGCCTGCGTCAACCTCCCGCACCGCCGATGAAACGGACCTTTCCTGTTGAACCCAATGGGCTGACTCCCGACATTCCCGGAACCCTGTTGCCATGAACATCCGCAAAGCCCTCATCACGGCGGCCAACCCACGCCAGCGCACGCTCCCCCTGCAAACCCTCGTGGACCGCGACGGCGAGCCCAAGGCCGCGCTCCAAATCGTGCTCGCGGAGGCGGCGGAGGCCGGAATCGAGGAGTTCGGCGTCATCGTCTGCCCGGGCGACGAGGAAACCTACGCGGCGGCCTGCGGGCCATTCCGGTCGAAGGTGCGCTTCATCCTGCAGAATGAGGCGCGCGGCTACGGCCATGCCATTCTGCTCGGCAAGGAATTCTGCGGCAACGAACCCTTCCTGCACCTCGTCGGCGACCACCTGCATGTCTCGCAGAGCTCCGTCGGCTGCGCGAAGCAGTTGCTCGAGGTCGCCGCCGCGGAAAATGCCCCCGTCTCCGCCGTGCAGCCGACCCACGAAAGCCTGCTCACTTCCTACGGCACTGTCGGCGGCAAGCTCGTGGGCGGCGACCGCCCGCTCTACCAGGTCGAGGCCGTGCTCGAAAAACCCACGCCCACCCTCGCCGAGCAGCAGCTCATCGTGCCGGGTCTGCGCGCCGGCTACTACCTCTGCTTCTTCGGCCTGCACGTGTTCGACGCCGAGATCTTCGCCCTGCTGGAAAGCCAACGCGCCGCCAACCCCGGCCAGAACCTCGGCCTCTCGCCCGCCCTGCACACCATGGCGGCGCGGCGGCGCTACCTTGCGCTCTCGATCGCCGGGCGCCGCTACGACATCGGTTCGCGCTACGGCCTGCTCTTCGCCCAGCTCGCGCTCTCCCTCGCCGGGCGCGACCGCGATCCGGTGCTGCTTCAGCTGGTGGAGATGCTCACCCACTCGACCCACCGCCAGTCATGAGCCAGCGCGTGACCGACATCATCGCCTCGGCCGACCCGGCCGTGCGCGATCACGCCCTCGAGCGCTGGTGCGCCGGCCGCGACGCCGCCGCCCTGCTCGCCGACTGCGCCGAACTTGACACCTACCGCCGCGGCGAGGCCAACCTCTACAAGCGCGTCCGCGCGTTGTTTTTCCTCAGCGCCATTCACCGCTACCACCTGCCCGCCCTGCCCGGTTACGCCCGCCGCGGCCGCGTGCCTTACGCCGGTTTTCAGTTCCTGCTCGAGCGCCGCTTCGAGGAGGCCATCAGGCTCTTCCAACGCACCCTCGACGAGGCCGGCCCCAACGAGACCCTCTCCAGCGCCCTCGCCTCGGCCTACTATGCGCTGGCCTTCCAGACCCTCGCCGACCAGGTCCGCCGCACCGTGCGCTCGACGCGCGGCAACGCCTGGATGTTCCGCCTCGGCCACCCGCTCGACCAGCCGCTGCGCGTCCGCCCCGAGCTGCTCGCCCGCGGCGGCGCCGACGCCCCCTACCCGATCCTGCGCGAACTCACCGCCGTGCGCATGGACCTCACCCACTGCGGCTGGAGTGACATTTTCTTCCTCGGCATGGACTATCCCGAGGGCGCGCGCGTGCTCAACATTTCCGTGGACCTCGGCGTGCATGGCCGCGACGCCGCCCCGCGCCCGCCCGTCGAGGCCTGGTTCCGCGTCATCGACGAGCCTGTCATCCACCTTACCAGCGTGGACCTCGGTGCCAGCGCAAAGCTCGAGCACCTCGACGACGTGTTTGATTTCGCCCGCGACTACCTCGGCCTGCTCAAGGCCGCCCTCATTGCCGCCGGCATCGTGCCGCCGGGCATCGAGCGTTCCGGCACCTCCTTGGCCGACCTGCTTGCCCGCATCTTCGGCCCCGGCCGCGGCTTCGAGCTGGTGAGCAACGTCAACGGCATCCCCAAGGGCTCGCGCCTCGCCGTTTCCACCAACCTGCTCGGCGCGCTCATCGGGGCCTGCATGCGCGCCACCGGCCAGATCTCCAGCCTCGACGGCCCCATGCCGGAGAGCGAACGCCGCATCGTCGCCGCCCGCGCCATCCTCGGCGAGTGGATCGGCGGCTCCGGCGGCGGCTGGCAGGATTCCGGAGGTCTCTGGCCCGGCATCAAGCTCATCGAGGGCGCCGTCGCCGGCGAACTCGACCCCGAGTTCGGCATCAGCCGCGGCCGCTTGCTCCCGCGCCACACCCTGCTCGGCGCGGACCGCATTTCGCCCTCGGCGCGCGCCAAGCTCCAGGACTCGCTCGTGCTCGTCCACGGCGGCATGGCGCAGAACGTCGGCCCCATCCTCGAAATGGCCACGGAAAAATACCTCCTGCGCAGTGCGGCCGAGTGGACCGCCCGCCGCCAGGCCGTCGCCACGCTCGATGAGATCCTCGGCCTGCTTGCCGCGGGCGACATCCGCGGCCTCGGCCGGGCCTTGACCGCCAACTTCACCGGCCCGCTCCAGACCATGATACCGTGGGTCAGCAACCTCTACACCGAGCGCCTCATCGCCCGCGCCCGCGAGGCCTTCGGCGAGGACTTCTGGGGGTTCTGGATGCTCGGCGGCATGTCGGGCGGCGGCATGGGCTTCATCTTTGCCCCCGAGCGCAAGCGCGAGGCCCAGGCCCGCCTGCACGAGATCATGCTCGCCACCAAGCGCGAGCTGCAGTCCGCCCTCCCCTTCGCCATGGACCCGGTCGTGTATGATTTCACGATCAACGAAAACGGCTCGTCGGGCGCGCTCCTGCGCGACGGCGAAGCGCTGCTCCCGCCCGGCTTCTACCGCGCCGTGCTCCCCGCCAGCCTGCGCCGCGCCGACCACGAGCTGACCGTGCGCGAACGCCGCGACGTGAAGCAGTTCAAGACCCACGCCGCGCGCCATCCCGCCTACGCGGACGTCATGGCCGCGCTGCTCGACCGGCCCGGCAGCGCCGCGCCGATGCCCACCGGCCAGGGTTCGCGCCTGCTGCAGTTGCTCGCCGAAAACGGCTTCGACGCCGCGCAGCACGACCAGATCCGCGCCGACCTTCGCGCCGGCCACATCGGCCTCGCCCACAACCGTCTCCCCGTTGCCACCCGCATTGAGGACGTCGCGGCCGGCGAAATTGCCGACGCCGCCACGTTCGACGCCGCCACGCGCGCCGCCGGCGAGGCCGCGCTTCGCCGCGGCGAAGTCGCCATTGTCACCTACGCCGCCGGTGTCGGCAGCCGCTGGACGCAGGGTGCCGGCGTCGTCAAGGGCCTGCACCCCTTCGCGAAGTTCCAGGGCCGCCACCAGAGCTTCATCGAGGTCCACCTCGCCAAGACCCGTCGCACCGGCCGCGCCGCGGGCCTGGTCGTTCCGCATCTCTTCACCACCAGCCACCTGACCCACGCGCCAATCGAGCAGATGCTGCGTGGCCTCGTCGGTGACGCCTACGACCGCGATGTCTGGCTCTCACCCGGCCGTTCCATCGGCCTGCGTCTCGTGCCAACCGTGCGTGATCTCCAGTTCGCCTGGGAGGAAACCGCCCAGCAGCGCCTCGACGAACAGAAACAGAAGGTGCGCGACAGTCTGCGCGCCGCGCTCACCAACTGGGCACGAAACGCCGGCGAGGGCGCCGACTACACCGACAACCTGCCCGAGCAGTGCCTGCACCCCGTCGGCCACTGGTTCGAGATTCCCAATCTCCTCAAGAACGGCACCCTCGCCCGCCTGCTCGCCGCCCGGCCGCAGCTCCGCACGCTGATGGTGCACAACATCGACACCCTCGGTGCCACCGCCGATCCGGCGATGGTCGGCTGGTTCCAGTCCACCGGCAGCACGCTCGGCTGGGAGGTCATCACGCGCCGCATCGAGGACCACGGCGGCGGCCTCGCGCGCGTCAACGGCCGTCTGCGCCTCGTCGAGGGCCTGGCCCTGCCGCGCGAAGACGACGAGTTCGCGCTGACCTACTACAACAGCAACACCTGCTGGATCGACATCGACCGCCTGCTCGCGCTCTTCGGCCTGTCGCGCGGCGACCTGGCCGACGCCCGGCGCACCGCCGACGCCGTGCGCCGGCTCGCCGCCCGCGTGCCCACCTACGTCACGCTGAAGGAGGTCAAGAAGCGCTGGGGCCACGGCCAGGAGGACGTCTTCACGATCACGCAGTTCGAGAAACTCTGGGGTGACATGACGGCCCTGCCGGAATGCACCAACACCTTCGCCGCCGTGCCGCGCCTCCGCGGCCAGCAGCTCAAGGACCAGGCCCAGCTCGACGGCTGGCAGCGCGACGGCTCCGCCGCCGGCATCGCCGCCCTGTGCGAGTTCGGCTGAAACCCAGTTGCCCCGAGGCAGCAACCCGCCCCCCCCCCCTCGCCAGCCCAAAGTTCGTAATACGAACTTTGGGCTGGTGATTCCAGGCTTTGCGAGAGGAGGCGGCCTCAGTGAAAGTTCGTAATACGAACTTTTGCGGATAGCCGGCTTCCGTTCCGTACCCTGTCCGGATTTGTCATTGCCCGCGCCGATGCCCGGGCCCTCAATCCTGCCGATGGCCCTGCGTTTCCGCATTCTCGGCTCGGGCAGCTCCGGCAACGCCGCCCTCCTTGCCTCCGACGACACCCGCGTGCTCGTGGACGCGGGGTTTTCAGCGCGGAAACTCGGCGAACTCCTCGCCGAGGCCGACGAATCCTGGGACCGCATCGACGCGATCTTCCTCACCCACGAGCACGGCGACCACGCGGCGGCGCTCGCCGGGCTCGCGAAGCACGACCGCATCAAGGTCTTCGCCAACCGCCGCACCGCCGAGAGCCTCCAGCGCGGCCTCAAGCACCGGATCAACTGGCAGCTCTTCGAGACGGGCGCTACCTTCCGCTTCCGCGAGTTCGAGGTGCGCAGCTTCACCGTGCCGCACGACGCGCAGGACCCCGTCGGCTTCCTCATCGCGCACGGCCACGGCGACCTGCTCTCGCCGCGCCGCAGCCTCGCGTGGCTGACCGACCTCGGCCACGCGCCCGCGCACATCCGCGAGCACATCCGCGAGGCCGACGTGCTGGTCGTCGAGGCCAACCACTGTTCGCAGATGCTCCAGGCCGACACCAAGCGCCCGTGGTCCACCAAGCAGCGCATCGGCGGCCGGCACGGCCACCTCTCCAATTCCGCGGCCCGCGAGCTCCTCGAAACAACGGCCGGCGCGCGCTGGCGGCACGTTTTCCTCACCCACCTCAGCCGCGACTGCAACTCTCCGGCCGCCGTCGAAGCCGCCTGCGGCGCCGTGCTGGCGGCGCGCCAATGCGCGTTCTCCGTGGTTGCTCCCGGCGGCGGCACGCCCGCCTTTGAATTCTAAACCCGCCGCGACTCCGCATTTTCTGCCCGGTTCCGCCCGTGCCTTGACATAATCCGGCTTTTGTTTTGCCCGCCGCTTCGCCTCCCGCTTCCCTGACGCGTCCATGTCGATCCCGTCCTACCGCCGCACCAAGATCATCGCCACCCTCGGCCCCGCGACCGAAGGCGAGAAACAGCTGACCCGCCTCATCGAGGCGGGCGTGGATGTCATCCGCCTCAACATGGCGCACGCCAAGCACGACTGGACCCGCGAGGTCATCCGCCGCATCCGGGCCATCTCAAAGAAAGTCGGCCGCGAGGTCGGCGTGATGATGGACATCAAGGGCCCCGAAATCCGCACCGGCGATGTCTCGACCCCCATTGAACTGCGTCCCGGCGAAATCTTCGACTTCACCGTGAAGCCCGGCTCGGAACGCGACAACGGCGAGGAAATCCGCTCGGTGGACGTCAATTACCGCAACCTCGTCAACGACATCAAAATCGGCGACATCGTGCTCGTGGACAACGGCCTGATCCGGCTGGAGGTTCGCGCCAAAAATGACGCCCACATCCGCTGCTGCGTGCTCACGGCCGGCACGCTGACCTCGCGCCGGCACATCAACCTGCCCGGCGTGCGCGTCAATCTCCCGTCCTTCACCGAGAAGGACCGGGCCGACACGCTCGTCGGCATCGAGGAGGGCATCGACTTCGTGGCCCTCTCCTTCGTGCGCGAGGCCGCCGACATCTCGCAGCTCCGCGGTTTCCTCCGCGAGCAGAAATCCTCCGCCCGCATCGTCGCCAAGATCGAGGACCAGGAAGCCATTTCCAACCTCGACGACATCATCCGCGCGACCGACGTGCTCATGGTGGCCCGCGGCGACCTCGGCATCGAGGTGCCGCTGCAGGACCTGCCCATCATCCAGCACCGCGCCGTCCGCACCTGCCTCTCCGTCGGCCGCCCGGTCATCGTCGCCACCCACATGCTGGAATCCATGATCACCCAGCCGGTGCCGACCCGCGCCGAGATCACCGACGTCGCCAACGCCGTCTATGAGCAGGCCGACTGCGTGATGCTCTCCGGCGAGACCACCGTGGGCAAATATCCTTTCGAATGCATCCGGGTGATGGACTCCATCGCCCGCCGTGTGGAGGAGGAGTTGGCCGCCGACTTTCCCGAGCCGGCGGTGTTCATCGAGCCACGCATGAAGTTCATGCGCGCCGCCGTCGTCATGGCCAACGAGTTTCCGGGGGCGCGCATCGTGATCTTCACCCGGCGCGGCCTTGCCGCCGCCGGTCTCGCCGCGCACCGCCCGGCCCGCGCACCCATCCTCGCCCTCACCGACAACGTCACCGCGCTGCGCCAGCTGCGCATCGTGCGCTCGGTCGAGCCCTACTTTATTGGTGTCTTCGGTGATCCCGAGAAAACCCTCTCCCGCGCCATCGCCATGCTGCGTGACGCCGGCCGCGTGAACACCGGCGACAAACTCGTGATCATCTCCGACGGGCTCGCCGAGACCGGCGACCGCGTGGACCGCACCCCGATGCGCACGGTGGGTTGCGGGACCGTCTTGTAGGGGCGCGCCTTGTGCGCGCCCGCGGGCGTGGACGAGCCACGCCCCCCTACGGATGCAATCACAACACCCTCCATCAGGGAACTCATCGCACCTTTTCGTCCGTTCGACCTGTAACCTTTGCCGCGCAGCGCGGTTTCCCGCATGACGCCAGCACAGCCGGCGCCCGCATGACCCCACGCCACCGTCACCTCATCCCTGCCTTGCTTATGCTGGGCGCCAGCCTGCCGGCAGCCCCCGCCCTCGATATTCGCCCCACGGTCACGCCGCCCGTGATCGACGGCGTGCTCGACGATCCGGTCTGGCAGACCGCCGCCCGCACCGACGCGTTCCGCGAGGTCTATCCCCGCGAAAACACCGAACCCAGCGAGCGCACCGAGTTCTGGGTGACCTACGACGCCGACCACGTCTTCGTCGCCGTCCGCTGCCACGATTCGGCCGGCCTCGCCGGCATCCGCGCCTACTCGATGCAGCGCGACCAGAGCAACGGCTCCGACGATCTCGTGCGGATCGTCTTCGACACCTTCAACCGCGAGAGCGACGGCTACTACTTCGGCCTGACCGCCGCCGGCGGCAAACACGACGGCCTCGTCCAGAACAAGGACCAGGCCAACGACCAGTGGGACGGTCTCTGGCACGGCAAGGTCACGCGCGACGCCGGCGGCTGGAGCTGCGAGTTCGCCATCCCCGCCAAGTCCATCGCCTTCAATCCCGCGGGCGGCACCTGGGGCTTCGACGTCGCCCGCCAGATTCGCCGCAAGCAGGAGACCGTCCGCTGGGCCAACCTCGTCCGCGCCAAGGGCGTGTTCTCGCTGCCCGACACCGGCGACCTGCGCGGTTTCGCCGGCCTGCGCCAGGGCCGCGGCCTCGAGTTCAAGCCCTTCGCCAGCGCCACCGCCCGGCACAACCCGCGCGCCGGCGAGAAGGAGACCGAGTTCAAACCCGGTCTGGATTTCGTCTGGCAGGCCACGCCCTCGCTCGCCGCCACGCTCACGCTCAACACCGACTTCGCCGACGCCGACGTGGACGAGCGTCAGGTCAACCTCGGGCGCTTCCCGCTCTTCTTCCCTGAAAAGCGCTCCTTCTTCACGCGCGACGCCTCGCTCTTCACCTTCGCCGGCATCAACCAGGACCCGCTGCCTTTCTTCTCGCGCCGCATCGGCCTGGCCGACGACGGCACCAAGGTGGACATCCTCGGCGGCGCCAAGGTCACCGGCCGCGCCGGCCCCTGGACCATCGGCCTGCTCGACGTGCAGACCGACGAACACGCGGGCGTGGACGGCAAAAACCTCTTCGTCGGCCGCATCGCCCACCAGGTGTTCGCCGAGTCCAGCGTCGGCCTCATCGCCACGCACGGCGATCCGCGTGGCAACGGCGACAACACGCTCCTCGGCGCCGATTTCAATTACGCCAACACGCGCCTCCCCGGCGGCAAGACCCTCACCGCCCGCCTCGGCGTGCAGGCCACCGACTCCGATCTCGCCGGCGGCACCGGCACCGCGACCACCCTCTCGATCAACTACCCCAATGAGCCGCTGATGCTCTCCGGCTGGTTCAGCGCGGTGGACGAAAAATTCGACCCCGCCCTCGGTTTCGTGTCCCGCACCGGCGTGGGCAACATGCACCTGCAGGCCCTCGGCAACGTCTATTTCAAAGACCACTTCCTCAGCATGGCCCAGCCGTTCATCGAGACGGACCACACCACCGACCTCGACGCCCATTTTCTCGACGGCAACGTCTGGACCGGCTTCTACGCCGAGACGCCGAAGGGCGACTTCACCAACATCTGGCTCGGCGCGCACTACGAGACCTACGACGCGCCCTTCGCGATCCGCCCCGGCATCATCGTCCCCGCCGGACGGCACCGTTACGACGATTTCCAGTTCGAGGTCGGCACCGCCCGCGCCCGGCCCGTGGACGCCTACGTGCGGTGGCGCACCGGCCAGTATCTGAACGGCCACGCCGATTTCTACAATCTGGGCATCGGCTGGCGCCCGACGAACCGCCTGCAGTTCGGCCTCAGCTCCGGACTGCGCGACATCCGGCTCCCGGCCGGCGAGTTCCAGGTCCGCACCGGCTCGCTCCGCACGTCGTTCAGTTTCAATCCCGACCTGCAGGTCAGCCTGCTCGGCCAATACGACAACCTTTCCAAATCGCTCGGCGCCAATTTCCGCATCAAGTGGACTGTCCAGCCCGGCAACGATCTCTACTTCGTCGTCAACCAGGGCTACGATACCACCGACGACCGCTTCCGCCCCACCTCCGGCGACGTCTCCGCCAAGGGCGCCTGGACCTGGCGGTTTTGAGGTAGGGCGATTCGTCCCGGCGAGCCGCTCCGAACCCGACCCATCGCGCGAGTCTTGACCCGCACCATCGCCCGCACATCTTCCGGCGCATGTCCCGCTTCGCCCGCATGCTGGTTTTGTTCTTGGTGGCCGCTTGGCTGCCGGTGACTCTCCATTGCCGGCTGGAGGCCGCTGGTTTCTACGAGGCGGACGACTGCTGCGCGACGGAGCAATCCGCGGACGTCGCCGGTGATTGCAAGGACGACGCCTGCCCGACCGTCGAGGAGGCGCTCTACAAGGAGGCCGCGCAAGGCCTCAAGGTCGCCACGCCTGCGCTCCTCGAATGCATCGCCTGCCTCGCTTCGATTTCGCCCCCGGCCTCATTCGCCGAACCGGCCCTTTCGCCGGAGCGCCACGCACCGCCCCTTGAACTGAAGGTGGGCTGGCAGTTTGTGACCCGCGCCGCGCCGCCTGCGCGCGCGCCCGCGTTGAACGTCTGATCCACGCTGCCGGCTCCGCCGGAGTCGTGGTCCTGTCCTGCGCTCGCACGCCCTGCGTGCCGCCGCGGCCTAAGCCCGCGCGCGTTCATCCGTTCAACCTGTGTTCCATCATGAAACTTTCCACGCTCAGCCTCTTCCTTGCCGTCGCCGCGATCGGCGCCCCCACCCCGCCCGAGGCGCTGGTGGCCGAGATCGTCGCCGGCAATCCCGAACTGCAATTCTACCGCGACGAGATCGCCGCCGCCCGCGCCGGTGCGCTTCTCGCCGGCTCCCGTCCGCCGCCCGAGCTGTCGCTTGAGGCCGGCCGCAAACGCGTGCGCGATGCCGGTTTCGCCGCCGAAGGCACCGCGTGGGCCGTGTCCGTCTCGCAAACCTTCGAGTGGCCCGGCCGGCTGGCCCTGCGCAAGGCCGTCGCCAACCATGACATCGCGCTGGCCGAACTGGGCCTCGCCCGCTTCGAGGCCGCGCTGACCGCCCGCGCCCGCACGCTCGCCTTCGGCCTGCATGCCGCCACCGCCCGCGCCGCCGCCGCGCGGGAGGTCGCCGACCGCTACGCCGCGCTCAAGGAGATTTTCCTCGCGCGTGATCCCGGCGGCCTCACGCCCCTGCTCGAAACGCGCGTCATCGAGGCGCAGGAGCTGGCCCTCCAACGCCGCGCCACCGATGCCGCTCTTGCCGTGCAAACGGCGCTGACCGAGCTGAATCAGCTCCGCGGCACAGCTGCCGACACACCGCTCGCGATCACGCCAACCGCCCTCAAGTTTAACTCCGCTCCGTCCACGGAAACGCTGCTCGCCGCCGCGCGGGAGAATCACTTCGACTTCCGGGCGAAGAAACTGGAACTCGAGCAACAGGGCTACGCCGTGCAACTCGCCCGCGGCGAAGGCCGCCCGGCCTTCACGGTGAGTCCCTATCTGTCGCAGGAAAAAGCTGGCGAGCGCGAAACCGTCGCCGGCGTGGGCCTCTCCCTGCCCCTGCCGCTGGGCGACCGCCCACGGGCCACCTCGGAGCTCGCCGAGGCCCGCCGACGTCAGGCGGAGACCGCCGTGCGGCTGGCCGAACGCGAACTGGAGCGCGAGGTGCTCGCCACCGCCGCCGCCTACGTGGCCCGGCAGGGTGAGATCACCCGCTGGGCGCCGGATTCCGAGAGCAAGTTCCGCGAAGCCGCCGCCTTGGCCGACCGCCACTACCGCCTCGGCGCCGTGCCGCTCGCCACCTACGTCGAGCTGCAAAACGCCTACCTCGACGCCATCGAATCGCTGCTCGCCACCGAGAGCGAAGCCCTCGAAGCCGCCCTCCGCCTAGAGCAGATCACCGGCCTGAAACTCAATCTCGTGGAGGCCGCGCCATGAAGCTCCTGCTCCTCGCCCTCCTCGGCAGCGGCCTGTTGCTCGCGACCGGCTGCACCGATTCCCAAGCGCACCCCGCCGACACCAAGCCCGTCGCTGCGTCGTCCTACAAGGCCGGCCACGGCGTGCAGCTCTCGCCGGCCGCCGCCCGGTTCGCCGGCCTCGTCACCGCGGAATTCACCGGCCGCCTGCCGGCGGATGCCCTGCTGCGCACCGCCAAGGGCGATTTCGTCTATGTCGCGAACGGCCCGTGGCTGCTGCGCACGCCGGTCACCGCGCAGGGTGACAACCTCGCCGGATTCACCGTCTCCGCTGGACTCTACGAAGGCGACGTCATCGCCACGCAGGGCGTGCGGGTGCTCTGGCTCGCGGAGCTCCAGGCCATCAACGGAGGCGTCGGCTGCGCCGACGGACACTGATGCTGGAGCGGATCATTGATTTCTCGCTGCGTCGCCGCGGCCTGGTCGTGCTGGTCGCGGTGGCCGTCGCCGCGATGGGCGTGTGGTCGGCTTTCCGCGTGGCGATCGACGCCGTGCCCGACATCACGAGTCCGCAGGTGCAGGTCAACACGCCCGTCGGCGCCCTCGCCCCCGACGAGATCGAGGCGCTGGTCACCGTGCCCCTCGAACGTGAGCTGGCCGGGCTGCCCGGCCTGGCCGAGCTGCGTTCGCTCTCCAAGTCCGGCCTGTCGCAAATCACGCTGACTTTTTCCGACGACGCCGACCTCTACCGCCTGCGCCAGCTCGTGACCGAGCGTCTGGCCGCCGTGCGCAACGAACTGCCCGTCGGGGCCACCCCGGCGCTCGCCCCCATCAGCACGGGGCTGGGCGAGATCGTTTACTACACGCTGCGCTACGGCGCCGACGCGCCGGGCAAGCCGGCCGGCCTTGCGGAACAGTTGCGGGACCTCCGCCTGATCCACGACTTCCAGGTGCGTCCGCGGCTCCGGGCCACGCCCGGGCTGGCCGAGGTCAACGCCATCGGCGGCTACGAAAAACAGATCGTCGTCGCGCCCGACCCCGAGAAGCTCGCGGCGGCCGGGGTCAGCTTCGAACAGATCGCCGCGGTCATCCGCGCCGGCACCTTCAACGCCGGCGGCGGCGTGCTCGAGCTCGGCGGCGAGGCCGTCGTCGTCCGCGCCGACACCCGCGCGCGCACGGCGGAGGAAATCGCCGGCCTGCCGGTGAAGTTCGCCGGCGGCGCGCAACCGCTGCTCGTGCGTGACCTCGCCGAGGTGTCGGTCGGCTCGGCCGTGCGCACCGGCGCCGCCACCGCGGACGGCGAGGAAACGGTGGCCGGCGCCGCCATCATGCTGGCCGGCGCGAACAGCCGCCTCGTGGCCCAGGCCGCCGTGGCGCAGTTGCACCGGATCGCCGGGCAACTGCCCGCCGGCGTCGGGCTGGATGTGGTCTATGACCGCTCCGATCTCGTCCACGCCACCATCCGCACGGTGGAGACCAATCTTTTTGAGGGCGCCATCCTCGTGGCCGCCGTGCTGTTCGCCCTGCTCGGCCACTGGCGCGCCGCGCTGATCGTGACCCTCGCCATTCCGCTGTCGTTCCTGTGCATGCTCACCGGCATGACGCAGGCCCGCCTGAGCGCCAACCTGATGAGCCTCGGCGCGATCGACTTCGGCCTCATCGTGGACGGCGCGATCGTGATGGTGGAAAACATCCTCCGCCATCTGGCCGAGCGGCAGCGCGCCCTCGGCCGCGAACTCACCGGCGACGAGCGCCTCGCCGAGGTGCGCGCCGCCTCGCGCGAGGTGGCCCGGCCCATGTTCTTCGGCGTGCTCGTCATCACGCTCGTCTATGTCCCCATTCTGGCGCTCACCGGCATCGAGGGGAAAATGTTCCGCCCGATGGCCGTCGCCGTGATGCTCGCCTTGGGCGGGGCGCTGGCGCTGGCCCTGACGCTCATGCCCGCCCTGTGCTCGTGGTTCCTGCGTGGCCACCTCGCCGAGTGCGACGGCTGGCTGGTGCGCGCGGCCAAGGCGGTTTACACGCCGCTGCTCGCCGCCGCCTTCCATGCCCGCTGGCTCGTGGCGGGCGCCGCGCTGCTGCTGTTCGCCGGCTCGGCGTGGCTGTTCACCAGGCTCGGCGCGGAGTTCATTCCGCAGCTCGACGAGGGTTCGATCTCCATCCAGATG
>JAUPWC010000090.1 GCA_030916665.1 Verrucomicrobiota bacterium | reverse complement strand
ATCTACAAGCGTGTGGCCGGCCGGGAACTGCAGGTTGATGTCTTTCAACCGGGCGCAGAATCCGCCCGGACCGGCCGCCCCGCCATCGCCTTTTTCCATGGTGGCGGCTGGGTTTTCGGCAGCCCGGCCGAATTTCACGGTGCCTGCCGGCGTTATGCGGCCAAGGGTTTCGTCGCCTTCTCCTTCCAATACCGGCTCTCGATCAAGGCCGACGGAACCTATCCTCACCCCGACATCACCCTCGTCGAATCCGTGAAGGATGCCCGGTCCGCCATCCGCTGGCTCCGGGCCAATGCCGCGACCCTCGGCATAGATCCGCACCGGATCGTGGTCGCAGGCCAGTCGGCCGGCGGTCAGCTCGCCTGGTCCACCGTGCTGTTCGACACCGTCAATGAGGAAGGCGACGACCTGAAAATCAGCCCGCGCCCCGACGCCCTGCTGCTCTATTCGAGCAACTACAACACCATGGAAGTCTGGGCCGACCTGATCATGGACAAGCGCCGCACGCAGATCTGGTCCGTCTCCCCCTATCACAACCTGAAATCCGGCCTGCCGCCCGCGTTGGCCTTTCACGGGCGGGAGGACGCCACCGTCCCGTATTACAGCGTCCAGCTCTTCGCCACGAAGACGCGCGAGCTCGGCAACACGTTCGAGCTGGTCACCGTGGAAGGCCGCCAGCACTACCTCGGAGAAGGAAACGAAAAATACGCCCGCTATTTCGACGAGGCCATCCTGGAGCGGACGGACGACTTTCTGCGCCGTCACGGGTTCATGCCCGGCCCGCCGTGAACCGGAGCGCGCTGTCCGGCCCAAGCTGCATCAACTTGTGGGCGGCCAGCTCGCTGGCGCCATGCAGGTTCCTAGATTTATCCGTGGCGTGAGCAAGCTCACCGCCCACCCCAAACCGACCGGCACCATTCCACGCCAACGCTCAGCGCAACCGCCCGAAGAACCAGGCGGCGAGGCCGATCATGGCGAGGTTGGGCATCGCGGCGGCCCACATCGGTTCGACATATCCCCTCGTGCCCAACAGCGTGGCCAGATTGCTCAGCAGGTAGTAAATGACGAAAAGCCCGATGGACTTGGACACGCCCACGACCGGATTGACCCGCACGCCGGACACCGCGAAGGGCACGGCGATCGCGATCACGATGAGCGGGCCGAGCGTCGAGAACAGCATGCCGTAGTAGCGCACCTCGTAGCCGATCAGCTTGGGGTTTTTCTCCGCGGCGAAATAGCCGGTGATGCGCTCGAGTTCGTTGAACGACAGATCCTGCGCCCGCTTGGTGCCCACGAGCAGCATGAGCGATGGGTCCTCGTTGAAATACGGCACCGTCTTCTGCTCGAAGGTCACGGAGCGCATGAGCTCACCCAGCTCCGGATCAAACCACAGTTCGCGGCCTTCCCGGAACGTCCAGCTCCGGGCGGCCGCGTCGTAGGTCGCCTCGCGCGCCATGAGCCGGGTTTTCTCGCGCCGCTGCGAGTCCATCTCCGACACGGTCACACCGAAGGCCTTGCCGGAAACCTGGCTGTAGCGGTTGATGAACCACATGCGATTCTGCGGCCGGTTGTCGAAGGCCATCGTCGTGACCAGGCCGAGCGTGTCGGCATCGGCCGGCTGCGCGCCGCTGGCGGCTTTCTCGGCCTCGGCCCGGAACAGGATGGTGTCGCGGAGACTGCGCGAGGTCTCGACCGACCAGGGGACGACCCGGGCGTTCAGCAGCAGGGAAACGCCGCAGAGGACGAGGCCGGCCAGCCAGAGCGAGCGCGTGGTGGAGAAGATGTTCAGCCCGGCGGCGCGGATGGCGGTGAGCTCGTTGTTGCGGTGCAGCTTGCCCAGCACGAAGAGCAGCGAGAGCAGCATGGACAGCGGCAGCACCACCGTCAGGGAGCTGGGCATGCTGGTGGCAAAATACATCAGGATGTCGCCCAGCCCGGCGTTGATCTGGGTGAAGTCGCGCAGCTCGTCGTAGAGCGAGGTCATGAGCAGCAGGCCCATCGTCGCGGCCAGCAGCAGGCCGAGCATCTTCAGCCATTCGGCGAGCAGGTAGCGGTCGAGGAGATTCATCGGGTGGCGGGGTGAGACAACCAACCGGGCCGTTGGTGGCAAAGCCGAAACCGACACCGCGCGGACACCGCGTGGATGGCACAGTTGGTGTTTGCCCGGAAGGGCCAATCCCCTTTCATCGCGCCCATGTCAAAACCCCAAGAAGCCTGGAGTTCGCGCCTCGGCGTGATCCTGGCCGTCGCGGGAAGTGCCGTCGGCTTGGGCAACTTCCTGCGTTTTCCGGGCCTCGCCGCCCAATACGGCGGCGCGGCGTTCATGATCGCCTACTTCATCTCGCTTCTGCTGATCGGCATCCCGATCGGCTGGGCCGAGTGGACGATGGGCCGCAAGGGCGGCCTCGCGGGCTACCATTCCTCGCCCGGCATCTTCCACGCCATCATCCGCCACCCCGCCGGCAAATACCTCGGCCTGCTGGGCTTCATCGTCCCGGTGATGGTCTATATGTATTACGTGTATATCGAGGCCTGGTGCCTCGGCTACGCGCTCAACGCCGCCACTGGCAACCTCAGCCTGCCCGGGATGAACTACAGCGACTTCTTCGCCACGTTTACCGGCACACGCCAGGACGGCGCCTCGATCCATTTTGGCCTCAGCGACGTCGGCATCTTCGTGGTGATTGTCTATGCGCTGAATTTCTTCTTCATCTACCGCGGCATCTCCAAGGGCGTGGAGATCGTCTGCAAATGGGGCATGCCGCTGCTGATCCTCATCGCCATCATCATCCTCGCCCGCGTGCTCACTCTCGGCACGCCCGATCCGGCCAAGCCCGACCAGAACGTGATCAACGGGCTGGGGTTCATGTGGAATCCCAAGGACATCGCCACCGGCCTGAAGAATCCGCAGCTGTGGCTCGCCGCCGCCGGCCAGATCTTCTTCTCCCTCTCCGTGGGCTTCGGCGCGATCATCACCTACGCCAGCTACCTCAAGAAGAAGGACGACGTCGTGCTCAGCGGCCTGACCGCCGCCTCGGCCAACGAGTTCTGCGAGGTCGCACTCGGCGGCCTCATCACGGTGCCGGCCGCCTTCGTATTCTTCGGCGCGGCGGGCGTCGTGGGCATGGGCACCTTCGGCCTCGGCTTCAACGTCCTGCCCCACGTCTTCGCCCAGATGGCCTTCGGCCAGTTCTTCGCCACGATCTTCTACCTGCTGCTCTTTCTCGCCGCCATCACCAGCTCGCTGTCGATGCTGCAACCCGGCATTGCGTTCTTCGAGGAAGGCCTCGGCCTCGGGCGCAAGACCGCCATGGGCGTGCTCGGCCTGCTGACCGCCCTCGGCACCGCCCTCGTATGGTGGTTTTCCAAGGACCTGAAGGCGCTCGACACGATCGATTTCTGGATCGGCACCGTCGGCATCTTTGTCTGCGGCACCATTCTGATCATCGTCTTCGGCTGGGTCATCGGGATCGATGAAGGCATCAACGAGGCCCATCAGGGCGCCGAAATGCGCATCCCGGCCTTCTACAAGCCGATCATGAAATACATCACCCCGCTCTACCTGCTGGTGATCTTCGTGATGTTCCTGCTCGCAAATGTCTTCGGCTGGAACTTCAAGTTCGGCGCCGAGGCCGCGTTCAATCCGACGAGCTACATCACCGACCTGGTTGGCAGCAACCCCAGCGGGCCGGCTCGCATCGCCTTCGGCTTCATCATCATTACCATCATCTTCGTCACCTTCCTGGTCGCCCAGGCCGGCAAACGCTGGGTGGAGGCGGAAAAAAGCAACGGAGGATTAAAATCATGACCCCCGGCGGCTGGATCACCATGATCATCTCGGTCGGCTTCGTGACCGTGCTTTTCGTCTATTGCGTCTGGCGCGTGCTCACGGGCCACAAACCCGACCACAACCTCGGTCACATTGAGCCGGTGCATGACGACCAGGTGGACGAACGTTGACTCCCCCGGCGCATTCCCTCGCTTGATTTTTTCCAGAGCCCGCTAAACTAGCGGGCTCTTTTCTTTAACCATCGCCCACCCGTCCAACCACCATGTCCACCACCACTCCGCAAAAATTCGAGTTCCAAGCCGAGATCAAGCAACTGCTCGATATCGTCATCCACTCGCTCTACACGGAGAAGGAAATCTTCGTCCGTGAGCTGGTCTCCAACGCCTCCGACGCGCTGGAAAAGCTGCGCCACACCCAGCTGACCGAGAAAGAGATCCACGACGACCTGCCGCTGGAGATCACCATCACCACCGACGAGACCGCCAAGACGATCACCCTCCAGGACTACGGCATCGGCATGACCCGCGCCGAGCTGGTCCAAAACCTCGGCACCATCGCCCACTCGGGTTCCAAGCAGTTTCTCAAGGCCCTCGGCGAGGGCGGCGCCAAAAACTCCAATCTCATCGGCCAATTCGGCGTCGGCTTCTACTCGGCCTTCATGGTTGCCAAGTCCGTGAAGGTTTACTCCCACTCCTGGAAGAAGGACGAGCCCGGCCACGTCTGGACCAGCGACGGCTCCGGCAGCTACTCGGTCGAGGAGGCCGCCGACCAGCGCCGCGGCTGCAAGATCGTCATCGAGCTCAAGGACGACTGCGACGAGTTCGCCAAGGACTGGCGCATCAAGGAAATCCTCACCCGCTACAGCGCCTTCGTGGGCTTCCCGATCACGCTCAACGGAAAGAAATTCGAAACCGTCCAGGCGCTCTGGCTCCGCAGCAAGGCCGAGATCAAGAACGAGGAATACACCGAGTTCTACAAGTTCCAGGCCCACGCGCACGACGAGCCGCAGCTCCGCCTGCACTTCTCGGCTGATGCCCCGCTCTCGATCAACGCCCTGCTCTTCGTGCCCTCGGAAAACACCGAGCGCTACGGCTTCGCGCGCCTCGAGCCGTCCGTCGCCCTGCACTGCCGCAAGGTCCTGATCGACGCCAAGCCCAAGGACCTGCTCCCCGAGTGGCTGCGCTTCCTCAAGGGCGTCGTGGACAGCGAGGACCTCCCGCTGAACATCTCGCGCGAGACGATGCAGGACAAGGCCCTCATCGAGAAACT
>JAUPWC010000089.1 GCA_030916665.1 Verrucomicrobiota bacterium | reverse complement strand
GCGCATGTCACCGGCGGCGCGGATTGCATCAACGCCGCCGACCTGGCCGGCCTGCGCGCTCTGCTGCCGCAGGTGCTGGTGAAGGCGGCCGGCATCCAGGACTCCTCCCGCCTGCGCCGGCGGGTCGAGCTGCTCGCCACGTTCCTGCAGGAAGCGCCGCCCGCCGCCGGCTCGGCGGCCCAGCGCGAGGCCGCCTTTGTGCTCTACTACTTCCTGAAGGGCTTCGACCTCATCCCGGATTCGATCCCGGAGATCGGCCTGATGGATGACGCCCTGCTGGTGGAGACGGCATTCCGGCGCAACGCGTACGAGTTCCGCGCCCACTGGGCGGAACGCGGCCGCACCTGGCCCGAGGACGTCTGACCCGGGCCCCGCTCCACCGCCCCCGCCCGGCCCGCGCTCATGGATCCCGTCAGCCTTTTCCCTTTCGCCGACTACTGGTGGTTCTACGGCCTCTTCACGCTGTTTGTGCTGGGCATGCTCGCCCTCGATCTCGGTGTGTTTCACCGCGACGCCCATGTGGTGGGGTTCAAGGAAGCGCTTGGGTGGAGCGTTTTCTGGATCAGTCTCGCGCTGATCTTTGGCTACGGTCTCTACCAATATGGACTGTATAAGTTTCCGCTCGACCCCCGCCTAGCCGGACTCGACCACGCGGCGTTGGCGCGGCAGACCGGCCTCGAATACCTGACCGGATTCGTCGTCGAGAAGTCGCTGTCGGTGGACAATATTTTCGTCTTCGTGGTGATTTTCGGCTACTTTGCCGTGCCGCCGAAATACCAGCATCGGGTGCTGTTCTACGGCATCCTGGGCGCCCTGATCTTCCGCATCATCTTCATCAGCCTCGGGGCCGCGCTGATGCAGTTCCATTGGGTGATCTGGCTGTTCGGCGGTTTCCTGATCCTCACCGGTCTCAAGATCCTCTTCGCGCCGGAGAAACCGGTCGACCCCGAGAAGAATCCCGTGATCCGGCTCCTGCGCAAACTGGTCCCCGTCACGCCGAATCTCCACGGCCAGAGTTTCCTTACGAAGATCAACGGGGTCTGGCATGCGACTCCGCTGTTCGTGTGCCTCGTCTTCATGGAGCTGACCGACATCGTCTTCGCCGTGGACAGCGTTCCGGCGATCTTTGCGCTCACCAAGGAGCCGCTGGTGGTGTTCACTTCCAACGTCTTTGCCATTCTCGGCCTCCGGGCGCTCTTTTTCCTGCTCGCCGGCGTGATGCACAAATTCCGCTTCCTGAAATACGGCCTCGGGTTGATCCTGGTTTTTGTCGGTCTGAAGATGGTTTGGCTCAACGACGCCTTCGGTGGCAAGTTCCCCATCAGCTGGTCGTTGGGCATCATCGGCGGGTTGCTCGCCGCCTCCATCGCCTTGTCCCTTTTGCTGCCCCCGCGACCGCGCGTCAACGCCCCAGCCAGTTGAACAGCGCCTGCACCAGCTGCGCCGCCGCCTCGCCGAGGAACACGAAGTAAAACACGCCCGCCGCGAACACCACATAGGCCGCGAGGATGAAAAACCCGTCGCGCTCCAACAGGCCCGCGGCCATGAGCAAAATGACCCACGCCGGAAAACTGTTGGTAAAGGGGATCGGCAGCGGCAGCAGCAGGGCCAGCGCGGCCAGCAGCATCAGCATGGCGTGGAGCTGCACGAGCAGCGGCGTGTCGGTGAGTAAAGTCAGGCGCGGCCGCAGGAATTTCTCGAAGAACCGCAGCACCTTCTCGGCGAAAGTGAACACCTTGTTGATGAAGCCGGGTGGCAGTTCCTTCCGCTGGAGTTTTTTCGGCAGCCACGGCTTCTGTCCAAGCGAAAGCCGCAGCGCGATCAGCGCGATGGCGACGCCGAAGGGCACCGACAGGCCCGGCAGCGGGATCGGCGTGATGAACGGCAGGGCCAGCAGCAGCACCAGCAGCGTGTAGGCCCGGCCGCCGAGCAGGTAAATGACCTCGCGCAGCGTGAGCGCACGCTCGCCGGAGCGGTCGCGCAGCTCGGCGAGTTCGACCGACAGCTTGCGCGGTTTCGCCGCCGTCCCGGCACGAAGGCGGATTTTCATGTGCCGCGCCGGTTGCCGTAGAGCTCGATGTGCAGGCGCGGTGCGTAGCGGTAGCCGCGTGCCTTGCAAAGCTCCCCGAGCCAGCCGGCCTTCGCCCGCAGCGTCTCGACGGTCACGCCCTCGGGCATGAGCAGCACCTTGCTCGGCGGAATCACGCATTCGGTCTCGATCAGCATGGCTTCCAGCTCCGTCACGTCGGCCTCGGAACTGACAACAAATTTCAGTTGGTAATCTGTCGTCGTGCCGATCCAGCTGGCCACGACCGTCGGCTGCCAGCGCAGCTCGGCGTGCTTCCGCCGCCAGGTGTCGTCGAGGCGGGTGTCGGGCGCGGAGTGGGCGAGCTTGGGGCTGAGCGACGCGAGGTCGCAGGCGATGCCCTTGGGCGGCACCGTGGCCGCCGTCTCGATCGTGATGTGGTAGTTGCGCTCCTGCAGTTGGAACGCCAGCTCGTGGATCCCGGGTGCGACCATCGGTTCGCCACCAGTGAGCACGACGTGTTTCGTCGGATGCTTCTTCACCTCGGCGAGGATGTCCTCGACTTCCATCTGCCGCCCCTCCGGGATCCACGACGCGTAGGGCGTGTCGCACCAGTTGCAGCGCAGGTTGCACCCGCTCGTGCGCACGAACACCGACGGCACGCCGGCCAGCTGGCCTTCACCCTGGAGGGAATGGAAAATTTCGGAGATTAGCATGAGGACTTGGAAACCACTAACGAACACTAATGAGACACTAATTTTTAGAAACTGATTAGTGATGCCTGAGTGTGTATTGGTGGTTAACTGCCGCCGGGTTTTTCGGGCAGCGGCGGGGTCGTTTCATACTCCGTGGGATCGACCAGTCCCGCCTGCAGGAAGGCCTCGCGGCGTTCCACGCAGGTGCCGCACTTGCCGCAGTGGATCGCACCGCCTTTGTAGCACGACCAGGTGCGCGCAAAGTCCACGCCAAGCTTCGCGCCCTCGGCGGCGATCTGCCCCTTGGTCAGGGCGATGAAGGGTCGCAGCAGCTCCATGCCCGCGTAGGTGCCGGCCTTCATCGCGTCGCCCATCGCGCGCATGAAATCCTCGCGACAGTCGGGGTAGATCGTGTGGTCGCCCGTATGCGCGGCGATCACGAGACCCTGTGCCTCCGCGCTCTCGGCGAAACCGGCCGCCGCCGCCAGCATGATGCCGTTGCGGAACGGCACGACCGTGCGCCTCATGTTGTCGTCGGCGTAGTGGCCCTCGGGGATGTCGCCGCCGGATTTGAGCAGGTCCGAGGCGAAGAGCTGTCCGATGAAGTCCAGCCGGATGGTCCGGTGCGGAAAACCCAGCAGGCGCGCGTGCTCGATGGCCCGCGGGATCTCCTGGTGGTTGTGCTTGGACCCGTAGTCGAAACTCAGCACGGCCGACACGTCGTGGTGCGCCCGCGCCCAGTAGAGCGCAGCCACGGAGTCCATGCCACCGGAGCACAACACGACGACTTTCATGCGCAGACTTTGGCCACAAAAAGGCGCAAAAACCCACAAAAATTACGCCCGGCCGGTTCCGCGGCTTTCACTTTGGGGTGTTTCGTGTATTTCTTGGTGATTCCTCCGTGGCCGCTCCCCTGATCATCGCCCACCGCGGGGCTTCGACCGAACGCCCCGAAAACACCCTGCCGGCGTTCCGCCGGGCGCTGGCGCTCGACGTGGACGGCATCGAGCTCGACGTCCACGTGACTCGCGACGACGTGCCGGTGGTCTTCCACGACGCCACCCTCCGCCGCCTGACCGGCACCGCCGGTCGGGTGGCCCGCAAAACCTGGGCGGAATTGCGCGCGTTGCGCATCCGCGGCAGCGAGCCCATCCCCCGGCTGGTGGACGTGCTGCGGCTGACGCGCGGGCTCGCCGTCGTGCAGATCGAGCTGAAATCCGGCTCCGTGGCCCCGGTCATCCACGCCATCCGGTCGGCGCACGCCACGGAGTGGGTCATCTTGGCGTCCTTTGACCGCCGCTTGGTGGCCGCCGCCCGCGATCTCGCGCCAGGGATCCCGCGCATGCTCATTTCCGAGGGTCGCGAGGCGCCCGCCGCCCTCGTCCGCCACCTCAGCGCCTGCGGGGCGGGGGGCCTGAGCGTGAACCACCGCGCCATCCGCTCCGCCGCTTGGGTCCGTCACTTCCACCAGCGTGGCCTCGCCCTCTGGGCCTGGACGGTCAACGACCCCGCCATCGCCCGCCGGCTGGCGGGGTGGGGGGTGGACGCCCTGCTGGGCGACGATCCGGCCTTGCTGCGCGACGCGGTTTAGTTTTCGTAGGGCGAAATTCCCATGGTCCGTAGGCGGACAACTTGATGATCTTCGTTCACGATCCCCAATGTGCTGAATATGGTTCCTCGATGCGGCCCGAGCAGCCGGCCCGGGTGCTCAAGAGCGTCGCTTATCTGAAGGAACGTCAGCCGAAATGGACCTGGCGCGTGCCGGCCGCCGCTTCCGAGGCCGACGTCCTCCGCGCGCACACCCCGGCCCTGCTCAAGCGCATCGGCCAAGCGCCCGACATCGACGACGACACCCCACACTTCCCCGGCATCCGCGAACACGCCCTGCGATCCACCGGCGCCGCCCTTGAGGCCGCGACTCTCGCCCGCACCGGCGAAAAAGTCTTCTCACTCATGCGTCCGCCCGGCCACCACGCCACCCGCGCGCAGGCCATGGGCTTCTGCTACCTCAACTCCATCGCCATCGCCGCGCTCGCTCAGGCCGCCGCCGGCGCCCGCGTGGCGGTGTGGGACTTCGACGCCCACCACGGCAACGGCACCGAGGACATCCTGCGCGACCGCCCCGGCCTCTTCTTCGCCTCGGTCCACCAATACCCCGGCTACCCCGGCACGGGCACGACATCCGCCGGCAACATCGCCAACCTCCCCGTCGCCCCGAATACCCCGCGCCCACAGCACCTGGCCGCGCTCGCGCGCTCATGGGAGGCCGTGTTGGCGTTTCAACCTGAGCTAATCCTCGTCTCCGCGGGTTTTGATGCCTACGCCTGCGATCCAATCACGGCGATGACCCTTGAGGCTGAGGACTTTGCCGAACTCGGCCGCTGGCTTCGTCAAGCCGGACGCCCCGCCGCCGCCGTCCTCGAAGGCGGCTACAGCCCCGACTTGCCGCAGCTGATTGACGCCTTTCTCTCGGCTTGGGAGAACCCAACCTGATCATTCCCTTGAGCTCCGCCCCGCACTACCAATTCATCACCCAGCCCGCGCAACTGCCGCCGCTCCTTGCCGCGCTCGATCGCGCATCCGAGATCGCCCTCGATACGGAGGCTGACAACCTCTTCCGCTACAAGACGCGCGTCTGCCTCCTGCAGATCCTCGCCGACGGTGAGATCTTCCTTGTGGACCTGCTGGCCGACCTCCCGCTCGGCGAAGTCTGGGCCCGCCTCGCCGCCAAGCCGCTCATCATGCACGGCAGCGATTACGATCTGCGGCTCCTGCACGAGCTCTGCGCCTTCCGCCCGCTCTGTCTGTTCGACACAATGTTCGCCGCGCAGCTGCTCAGTATCCCGCGCTTTGGCCTTGCCGCGCTCCTCGAGCAGCACTTCGGCGTGAAGCTCGACAAGGACCACCAGAAGGCCAACTGGTCGCGCCGCCCGCTCGAGCGCAGCATGCTCGATTACGCCGCGCTCGACGTCCACCACCTGCCCGCCCTGCGCGACAAGCTCCGCGCCGAGCTCACCCGTCTCGGCCGGCTCGACTGGTTCGAGCAGAAATGCCGCTGGCAGATCGAGGTCGCGCGCGACGGCTTCAGCGGGCCCGACGAGAACGACTGGCGCATCGGCGGCTCCGAGAAAATGCGCGGCCGCGGCCTCGCCGTGCTCCACGCCCTCTGGCACTGGCGCGAATCCTGGGCCGAGAAGCTCAACACCCCGCCCTTCAAGGTCACCGGCAACGAGCTGCTCATGCGTCTCGCCCGCGCCGCCGAGGAGGGCGCCTCGCCCGGCGAACTCCTGCAGATCCACCTGGGCAAACGCCACGACCGCCTCGCCCCGTCGCTCGAGTCCGCCATCCGCCGCGGCTTTGAAACCGACCCTCACTCCCTCCCGCGCCGTGAACGCCGTCGCGAGTTCAACCCGATGAGCCCGGAGGAACTCTCCCGGCAGGACCACATCAAGGCCGTGCGCGACCGCCTCGCCGCCGGTCTCCAACTCGACCCGACGCTCATCGCCACGCGCTCGCAGCTCACGCAGCTCGCCCGCGATCCCGCTGGCGCTGCCGCCGTGCTCCTGCCCTGGCAGGCGCAGCTACTCACCGCCGATCCCGCCTGGCCGCGCTGAACCCGCCCGGGAGGGTCCGCGTCCCTGCGGACCGCTCGGCTCGCTGAGACGCGAGCCCTCCACCCCTCCGCCTTGTCCGATTCCGCCAACATCGCCCGCCACCTGCCGCTCATGGCTGCGCGCCAGCCGGACCACCCGGCGGTGAAGATCCCCCGCGGGCGCACCCGGGACGGCCACATCGACTACCTCACGCTCAGTTTTCGCGAACTCGATGCCGAGATGGACGCCTGGGTCGCGCACCTGAAGGAACAGGGTGTGCGCCGCGGCGACCGCGTGCTCGTGATGGTGCGCCAGGGTTTGCCGCTCATCGCCGCGGCCTTCGCGCTCTTCAAGCTCGGCGCCGTGCCCGTGATCATCGACCCCGGCATGGGCCGGAAAAACTTTCTCGCCTGCGTCGCCCGGTCAAAGCCGCGCGTGCTGCTCGGCATCCCGCTCGCCCAGATGCTGAGCCACCTCTTCCGCTCTGCCTTCGCCACGGTCGAAATCCGCGTTTGGGTCGCCGGCTCTCCCACGGCGCGCATTCCCCAATCAAAAAGAGAGAACCGGGAATCGAAAATGGTGAACAACGCCGCGGCGGATCTCGCCGCGGTGCTGTTCACGAGCGGCTCCACCGGCGCCCCCAAGGGCGTGTGCTACGAGCACGGCATGTTCGAGGCCCAGGTGCGGCTCGTGCGCGACACCTACGGCATCCAACCCGGCGAAGTGGATCTGCCGATGCTGCCGATCTTCGCGCTCTTCAACCCCGCGCTCGGCATGACCACCGTCGTGCCCGAGCTCGATCCCTCGCGCCCCGCCGCCGTGGACCCGGCCAAGATCGTGCAGGCGATCCAACAAGAACGCGTCAGCAACTCCTTCGGTTCGCCCACGCTTTGGCGCAAGATCTTCGACTACTGCCTCGCCGAAGACATCCGCCTCACCTCGCTCCGCCGCGTGCTCTGCGCCGGCGCCGCCGTGCCCGCCTCGCTCTGGGCCGACGCCTGGCGCGTGCTCCCCAATGGACGCCTCCACAGCCCCTACGGCGCCACCGAGGTCCTCCCCGTCGCCTCGGTCGCCGCCGACGAGATTGTTCCCGCCTCCATCGGTGGCTCGCTCATCGGCCGCCCGCTGTCCGAGAACCGCGTGAAGATCATCGCGCTCCACGACGGCCCGCTCGCCACCCTCGCCGCCACCCGCGAAATACCCGTCGGCCAGATCGGCGAGATCATCGTCACCGGCCCGACCGTCACCAAGGTCTACGATCAGCTGCCAGAGGCGACGGCGGCGGCAAAAATCCACACGCCGGAAGCCAAATCACAAACAAGTTCAACGGACGGCTCTTTTGGGGTTTGGCCCTTGGCGTCTGGGATTTCCGCGCCGGCCGGCGCGGTCTGGCACCGCATGGGCGACGCCGGTTACCTCGACGCGCAGAACCGCCTGTGGTTCTGCGGGCGCATCGCCGAGCGCGTCGTGACCGCGACGGCCACGCTGCACACCGAACCCTGCGAACAGGTTTTCCGTGAGCACGAGTCGGTCGCACGCTGCGCGCTGATCGGTCTCGGCGAACGCGGCGCCCAGGAACCCGCTCTCGTGGTGCAGGCCAAGGATGCCACCGACGAGGCCAACCTCGCCGTCGAGTTGCGCGAGCTGGCGCTGCGGCATCCGCACACCGCCGCGATCAAGCGGTTCTTTTTCCATCCGTCGTTCCCCGTGGACGTCCGCCACAACGCCAAGATCCACCGCCTCACCCTCGCCCGCTGGGCCGCCCGCCAGAAAGGCCATGAAGTCTCGTGAGGCGGATCGATCCACTGCTAACCACAGATAGACACAGATGCACCCAGATCGAATTGTTGCCCGTGGTCATGGTTCCCAGCCCTCCTTAACCACATCGGTTGGGGATCGGGCTGAGTTGGTGGCGTCTGCTTTGGTTCGGATCAGTGTTCATCCGTGTTCATCTGTGGTTCAAACTACTCGGGTCTTCATGTCCATCCGTGAAATCCGTGGCTGAATTTTCCTGACGTGCCCACCCTCCGCAAAGATTCCCCCGTGTTCGTGACCGGCGCCAGCGGCTTCATCGGCGGCAAGCTCGCCGAGCGCCTGCTCGCCGACGGCCGCCAGGTGCGCGTGCTCTCGCGCCGGCTGCTGCCCGAGCTGGCAGCGCGCGGGGCCGAGGTGATCTTGGGCGACCTGCAAGACCGCCCCGCGCTCGACCGCGGTTGCCACGCGGCCGACACCGTGTTCCATGTCGCCGGCCGCGTGGGCGTATGGGGACCGCCGGATGATTTTTTCCGCGTCAATGTCGAGGGCACGCGCCACGTCATCGCCGCCTGCCGCGACGCCAAGGTGCCGCGCCTCGTCTATACGAGCTCGCCGAGCGTGGTCTATAACGGCGGCGATCTCGCCGGCCTCGACGAGTCCGCCCCGCTCTGCACCGCGGCGCCCTGCGCCTACCCGACCAGCAAGGCCGCGGCGGAGAAACTCGTGCTCGCGGCCAACGACCCGACCCTCGCCACCGTTGCGTTGCGTCCGCACCTCGTGTGGGGTCCCGGCGACAAAAACGTCGTGCCCCGCATCATGGCCCTCGCCCGCGCCGGCAAGCTCAAGATCGTCGGTTCCGGCCGGAACAAGGTGGACATCACCCACATCACCAACGTCGTGGACGCCCACCTCTTGGCCGAGCTGGCCCTCGGCAAATTTCAAATATCAAATCCCAAATCTCAGATGCCGGCCGCGGCCGGCCGCGCCTACTTCATCACCAACGGCGAACCCGTCGTGCTCTGGGACTGGATCAACGAAGTCCTGCGCGGCGTCGGCGTGCCCGAGATCAAGTCCCACGTTCCGCTCCCCGTCGCCTACGCCGCCGGCGGCCTGCTCGAAGCCGTATGGCGCCTCGGCAAAAAATCCGGCGAGCCGCCCATGACGCGCTTCGTCGCCAAGGAAATGGCCACCGACCACTGGTTCAAAATCGACGCCGCCCGCCGCGACCTCGGCTACCACCCGCTGGTGAGCGTCGCGCAGGGCACCGCCGAACTCATCGCGCATTTCCGGGCCGGAATCACGTTTTAGACCGGGCTCCTAGCCTAGAGTGAATCCCGCCGGGTTTTGCCGCACATCCCAGAAGCGGATGATTTCCACGACCCTGGCATTATCATCAACGCGGTAGTAGATCAGAAACCAAGGCCGGTGGAATATCCGCCGGACTTGTGGACGTTCCCTCACCGGTGCACCGATAAGCGGCATCGCTCCCAGCCAGAGAGCATGGTCAACCAGCGCGTGGCCCAATCGTTCGGCCGCGGCCGGATTCTTCTGCGCCAGAAATTCGACCACTTGGCCAAGATCCTGGTTGGACCGGGCGGAGAAAATTACCTTGTGACCCATGCCCGGATGTTCCGGCGGACATCCTCGGCAGACAGCGTGGGTTCGGCTTCCAGGGAACGCAGTCCTTCGTCGATGGCCGCCAGCATTTCCGGGGTTTCCTGGGGGATGAGACGGGCATTAAGCCAGTCCGCCACCTCACGCAGTTGCTCCGGGGTGAATTTCTCCAAAGCGGCCTCGACTTCGGAAACGGTGCTCATGGGATCGAAGATGTTGCTTTAAGCTCAGGTGGCAAGTCTGAGGACTTACCCGCATCGGCCCATGACTGAAACAACCCGAACCGTTTTCACCACAGAGGCAAAAAGGCACGGAGAAAGGCCATCGGATGGCGTCTGGGATCGCCCTTTGTGTCTCAGTGTCTTGTGGTTCATGTCTCTGCCGGGTGCGTTCCGGCCAAGGCTGCTTTCCTTGCTATTTCTACACACGGGAAACCGTGAGGAAACCAACCTTTTGCGCCCTTGCCTGCCGGCCGTGGCCTTGGCGAAGGCTGGTGGCCACCACTTCCTCACCCATTCCGCTGCCTCATGGCTTCGAAGAGCGTAATGATCGTCGCCATGGCGACGGTGAGGGAGTCGGCCTGGCCGGCCATGGGGATGCGGACGAGGACGTCGGCGCCCTTCATCCAGAATTCGCTCAGGCCGTATT
>JAUPWC010000088.1 GCA_030916665.1 Verrucomicrobiota bacterium | reverse complement strand
GCATGTAGGGGCGCGCCTTGGGCGCGCCCGCGCGGGCGCGCCCAAGGCGCGCCCCTACATGCTGGCGCTGCTGGTCGGCGCGGCCGGGCTTCGGCCCGCGCGCGCCGACTCCGGCGCGCTCGCCGGGCACCGGCACCGCGTGATCGTTTCGACGGACATCGGCGGCACGGATTTCGATGACTTCCAGTCTATGGTGCACGTGCTGCTCTACGCCGACGTGCTCGATCTCGAGGGCCTGATCTCCTCGCCCTACGGTCCCGGCCGCAAGGAACACATCTTCCAGGTGATCGAGAAGTATGCCGCCGATTATCCGAACCTGAAAACCTGGTCCGCGCGCTATCCGACGCCCGAGGCGCTCCGCGCCATCACCAAGCAAGGGGAGACCGAGGTGGCGCCCTATGCCGGCGTGCGCCGTCCGACCGAGGGTTCCGCCTGGATCGTGGAATGCGCGCGCCGCGACGATCCGCGTCCGCTCCACGTGCTGGTCTGGGGCGGCATCGAGGACCTCGCGCAGGCGCTGCACGACGCGCCCGACATCCTGCCGAAGCTGCGCGTGTATTTCATCGGCGGCCCCAACAAGAAGTGGAGTCCCGACGCCACCCACTACCTCGCCACGCACCACCCGAAGCTCTGGATGATCGAGTCCAACACCACCTACTACGGCTGGTTCGTCGGCGGCAATCAGGCGGGCGATCTGAACGCCGAGGCCTTTGCCGCGGCCCATGCCGCCGGGCGCGGCGCGCTGGGGGATTTCTTCGCCCACGGCATCCGCTTCGAAGGCCGCAAGCGCTCTTCCCTGAAAATGGGCGACACGCCCACGGTGGCGTGGCTGTTGCGCGGCGAACCGGAGATGCCGTTCCAGCCCGGCTGGGGCGGGCGCTACGTGCGCGCGTGGACGCGGCCCTATGCGCGCTTCGACCGCATCACGACCGCCGCCGACCGCGTCGAGCACTGCGGCATCCTCGAACTCGTGCTGCCCGTCGGCGCCGGGGCCCCCGCCGCGCCCGAGGCCCGGATGGAGATCGAGAACCAGAAATTGGTCGGTCACTTCGACGGCACCGGCGCGGTGCGCTTCCGTTTCTGTCCCAAGGAGGCCAAGCTCTACCGCTACACGATCCGCAGCAACGTGCCCGCCCTCGACGGCCTCGCGGGCGAGATCACCGCCACGCCGCCGGCGCCCGACCTGGCGCTGCGCCCCGATCCCGCGCTGCCCCACTGGTGGACCGACGATCCCTCGCCCGACCTGATCGAAGGCCCGCATCGCGGCGCCCGCACGATCAACGCGTGGCGCGAGGACTTCCTCCGCGATTTCGCGACCCGCCTCGAACGCTGCCGCACGCCCGCCGGCGGCCCGGCTGCGTCGCGCTGATCCTGCCTTCCGACGCCCCGGCCCGCCCCATGACCATTCCCCGCTTAGCCCGCAGCCTGCTGTTGTTTGCCGGTTGGGCCGCAGCCAGCGCAGCCGGGGGAGACCTCATCGTCGAAGCCGAATCCGGCACCTTCAGCGGCTGGGTGGACCGGCACAGCTGCTGGCACAATGTCATGCTGACCGACGAGCCGCACTCGACGCCTTCGGGCGCCGGCTTGGTGGACACCCCGAACCAGGTGGGGAGCTTCATCGAGGTGGCTTATGATGCACCGTGGGCCGGCCCGCATCGGATCACCGTCCGTTATACCCACATCAAACCGGACAACCGTCCCGGGCAGCTGTGGATCAACGGCAAGGACGGCCCGGTCCTGCCGATGCGGCAGAACCAGGCGCTGCCCGCCTTCAACACCGACTCGGCGGTCGTCACTCTCCCGCAGGGCAGAAACCTGATCCGGCTGGTGGCGCTCGCCGAGGGCGGTCTCGGCAACGTGGACTACCTCAAGGTGGCTGAAGTCCGGGACGTGCCGGCGGGTTCCTTGCCGCGGATTGTCGTCCTCGAGGCCGAGGACGGTCTCTTCCAGGGCACGGTGGATCACCACAGCTGGTGGAAGTTCATCGCCCAGCATCCCGGCCCGCACACGGGCTTCACGGGCGGGGGCTATGTGGACGCCGACAACAAGCCCGGCAGCTTTGTCGAGGTGGCCTTCGACGTCCCCGCCGCCGGTCGCTACCTGCTCGCGGCGCGCTATGCCCACGGCAAGGAGGACACCCGGGTGGCCGAGGTTCGCGTCAACGGCGAGGTGGCCGTCGCCGAACTGGCCTTCGGGCCGACCCGGTTCTGGACCGACTGGCGCTACCTGGAATTTCCCCAGCCGGTGTTCCTGCCGCAGGGAAAGAACGTCGTCCGCTTCACCGCACTCGGCGCGGAGGGCCTGGCCAATCTCGACCACCTGCGGGTTACGCCCGTCCCCGGCCCGGCCGCGCCGGTCCGTCTGAGCGAGGTCACCTGGGGTGGGGTGGGCTGCTTCAGGATCGAGATGCCCATGGGCACGGTGTATTTCGAGAAGGACAAGGGCGTGTCCGGCTTCAAGAGCTTCATCGATCCCGAGGGCAACGATTGGATCGCCTCGTATATGCCGCCCGGGCCCAACGGGGATTTTCGCGGGTTTCCCAACAGCGTGGGCAATTTCGGCCACGCCGGACGCGACAGCGGTTCGACCACCACGATCGTCGATGATCGCCGCAAGGGCGACCATGTCGTCCTCGAGTCCTCGAACGCCGATTTCACCTTCCAGTATTGGTTCTTCCCCTACCGCATCGCGGTGAAGGTGCTGCGCGCCCAGGGCGACTATTGCTTCCTGCTCGAGACCGTGGCCGGCGGCACGGCCGACGCCGCCGACTACTTTGTCGCGGCCGACGGCGTGAAGCGCACGCCGCGCGGCGAGTTCGACGATTTCTCGCCCGAGTGGTTCTACGTTGGCGACCCCAAGGCGAAACATGTCCTCTTCCTCGCGAAGACCCCCGATGACGAGGCGCCGAACGAGAACCACCGGCAGATCCGGCCGGGCGGCCTGCACAACATGGATCTCTACAGCTTCGGCCGCACCGGTCCGGAGCAAAAATACCAGATCCGCGGGATCAGCGGCACCGGGCACGTCTGCGTGATCGGGTTCCTGCCCGCCGCCACGCCGCACCCGGAGATTGCGGCCACGCTCGGGCGCTTGCTCGCCGCGCCCTTCGCGCCGTCCGCGCCGGCGCCCGCACCCTGGAGCAATGCTTACCTGCGCCATCCGCCGGAATGGTATGGATCCGCCGCGGCCCGCGCGGTGGCGGATAGCGTCCTGCAGTATCAGTCCTCCCAGGGCGGCTGGCCCAAGAGCACCGACCTCGCCCGCCCCCCGCGCACGCCGGCGGATGTTCCGCCCGAGGGCCGCGGCCGGGCCAACAGCCTCGACAACGACGCCACCACGGTCCCGCTGCAGTTTCTCGCCCGCGTCGCCACGGTGACGGAGGACGCGCGTTACCGCGACGCCTTCCTGCGCGGGGTCGATTACCTGCTCGCCGCGCAATATCCCAACGGCGGCTGGCCCCAGTTCTGGCCGTTGCGGGGGGAATACTACGACCACATCACCTTCAACGATGGCGCCATGATCCGCGTCATGCAGGTCCTGACCGGCGTCGCGCAGGGGCAGGCGCCCTTCGCTTTCGTGGATGCCGCGCGCCGCGCGCGGGCGGCGGAAGCGGTGCAGCGGGGCATCGAGTGCATCCTGCGCACCCAGGTCCGACACGAGGGCCGGCTCACCGCGTGGTGCGCGCAGCACGACGAGAAAACCCTGGCCCCCGCCTGGGCCCGAAAATACGAACCGCCCTCGCTCTCCGGCAACGAGAGCGTCGGCATCACGCGCTACCTGATGTCGGTCGAACGGCCCTCGGCCGAAATCATCGCCGCCATCGAGGGGGCGGTCGCCTGGCTCCGCGCCGTGCCGATCACGGGCCTGCGTCTCGACCATGTCCGCGGTGCGGACGGCCGGGACGAACGCCGGCTGGTGCCGGACCCCGCCGCGCCGCCGCTGTGGGCCCGCTTCTACGAACTTGGCACCCACCGCCCGCTGTTCCTCGACCGGGATTCCGTGTTCAACTACGACTTCATGCAGGTCGGTCGCGAGCGCCGCAGCGGGTATGACTACCTCGGAGACTGGCCCGTGCCTTTGCTTGACCGCGACTATCCCGCCTGGCGCGCCCGCGTTTTCCCTTAGTCCTGCCCCAACGAATCCGTTTCATCCCATGAAGAGCCGCTTTGGTCTGTTCCTTTTCGCCGCCTCGGCGCTGACGCTGTCGGCCGCGGCCCCCCGGATCACCGGACCGCTGCGCGTTGCGCCCGAAGGCCGCTATTTCCAGCAGGCCGACGGCCGGCCCTTTTTCTGGCAGGGCGACACCGCCTGGCTGATCACGCAGAAGCTCAACCGCGAGGAGGCGCGAACCTACTTCGAGAACCGCCGCGCCAAGGGCTTCAACGTCGTGCAGCTCTGCGCGGTCCAGTTTCTCAACGACAAGTCCGTCACCGGCCGTCCCGCGCTCGTCGGCGAGGATATCACGAAGCTCAACGTCACCCCCGGCGCGGACCCCGCCGACCCCGCGCAATACGATTACTGGGACCACCTCGACTACATCGTCGACACCGCCGCGGCCAACGGCATCCACGTCGCCATCGCCCCGGTCTGGAGCCACATGGTCCGCCGCACGCCCCTGTCTGCGGCGCAGGTCCGCCCATACATCGAGCAGGTGGCGCAGCGCTACAAGGACCGTCCCAACGTCATCTGGCTCAACGGCGGCTCGGGCCGCGGCCACGAGAACACCGATGTCTGGCAGGTGATCGGCGAGACCCTCCGGCGCGACAATCCGCAGCAGCTCGTCTCCTACCATCCCTTCGGCCGCACCGTGTCCTCGGAATGGTTCAAGGATGCCGCGTGGCTTGATTTCCACCTCTTCACCTCCGGCCACCGCCGCTACGATCAGGACACCGAGGGCCGGAAATACGGCGAGGACAACTGGCGCTATGTCCTCGAGGCCCGCGCCACCGACCCGCGCCGCCCCGTGCTCGATGCCGAGCCGGCCTACGAGAACACGCCCCAGGGCCTGCACAAGCCGGAGGAACCTTATTGGACGGCCAACGACTCGCGTCGCTACGCCTACTGGTCCGTCTTCGCCGGCGCCGCCGGCCACACCTTCGGCGAGAATTCCGTGCGGCAGGTCTATGTCCCGACCGAGAAGAAACCCGCCAGTGGTGCCAAGGGATTCATCATGGAGCGCTTGGAGACCGACGGCGCGCGCCAGATGGTCCATCTCAAATCCCTGATCCTCTCGCGCCCCTTCTTCGAGCGCGTGAACGACCAGTCCCTGGTCGCGGGCGACGAAGGGGAGAAATACGACCGCGTGCTGGTGACGCGCGGCGCCGGCTACCTGCTGGCCTACACTTACACCGGCCGCGAATTCACCCTGCAGCTTGGCGCGATCACCGGCGACCAGCTTCAGGCCGCGTGGTTCAACCCGCGCACGGGTGAAACCATCCCGGCGGGCCCGGTTGCCAACGCCGGAGCGGTCCGCTTCAATCCTCCCGGCGAGTCCTCGCCGGGTCAGGACTGGGTCCTGATCCTCGACGACGCGGCCCGCCGTTACCCCAGGCCCGCGACCCTCTGATCGCGACCTGATGAAATCCGCGCTTATCCTCCTTTTCCTCCTGACCGCCGCCGCCGCGGACTCCGGCCGGCCCCGGCTCATCGTG
>JAUPWC010000087.1 GCA_030916665.1 Verrucomicrobiota bacterium | reverse complement strand
GGTGGACGTCGGGTTGTTCACAGGCGCCCGAGCGTTAGGCCGCAAGGCCGGCCTTGCCAATGGAAAATAGTGTCAGAGAGTTTACCCGTATCCCCCCGTCTTGTCATCGCGAGGCCGGCGCAGCCGGCCGTGGCGATCCATCTGATGAGACCTACTCAAAGAATTTACGTCCAACCCGTCATTGCGAGGAGTGAAGCGAAGAAGCAATCTAGGGTGTGTCTTCAAACCCTGGGACGAAGGCTGAAGCAGAGATAAACCGATCCTGTTTTACCACGGATGCATCGCCTAACGGCTCTGCTCCATAGAGAGCTCCGCCTAATCGGCTCCGCGGTGGGCTTCGGGGGTCGGCTAATCGCCGACTGAAAATCGAATTTTCCTGCTTCTCAGCGGCGATTAGCCGCTCCCCGGAACCAAAACCGGAGCCGATTAGGCGCAGGGGACCTTCAAGCAGAGCCGTTAGGCGAAGCATCAGTGGTTAATCCTCTCCGGTGGTTTGAAATCCCTCCCTAGCTGGATCGCCACGGCCCGCGGTGCGGGCCTCGCGATGACAAGGTTTTTGACCCACCCCTCACGTCAGACACCGCACGGCCATCTCGCGGAGGACGGTTTCCTGGTCGTTGGGGCGCTGGATGATTTCTTCGAAGGCCGCGAGGAACTCCTGCTGATTGTCGATCAGGCGGCGCAGGGTCGGGAGCTTGCCGGTGCTCACGAGCTTGCCGGCATACCACTGGTTCTGGGTGAACAGATTGTAGGCGCTCTTCTCGGTGTCGCCGCCGAAGTGCTTCGCGTAGGTGGATTGCGCGCGCGCCCACACCGCCTTGTCAAAACCGTAGGGCCCCGGCGCGCGCAGGTCGCCGGCGTCGATCAGCACGCGCGCCTGGATGAGGATGCGGTTGCGGTTCTGGAGCGACGAGATGATCGGACGGGCGTCGCCGCCCGTGAAGAAATGCTGCTGGAGCGCGCGCAAGGTGCCGCGGAGATCCCCGCCGAAGAACCGCTCGGCCGCCTCGAAGAAGTCGCCCTCGGCCATGTTGGGCGTGAGCTCGACGACGTGCGCGGCCTCGATGGTGCCGCCCTCCACGCCGACGTAGTTGGCGAGCTTGTGGATCTCCTCGGTGAGGAGGCGCGTGTTGCTGCCGACCTTGGTGAGCAAAATCTCGACAGCCCCTTCGCCGAAGCTGGCGCCGAGCGAGCGCGCCTCGGCCAACGCCACGCCCGCCAGCGCTTCGGCGGCGCCTTCGCCGTCGCCGCCCGTCAGGGTGAAGTCGCCGTTGGCCTCGCACCATTTCGGAAAGCTCCGGCGGCGGTCCACCGGCGCGGCGGTCACGACGACCGAGACCTCGTCGGGGTTCACCTTCTCCAAAATCTCCTGCAGGGCCTCGACCTGCTTGAGCGTGCCCTCGGAGCGGCCGGTCACGTTGTCGGCGAGGAAGCTCACGTCCTTGAGCCACACCACGCGCTTGCCGCCGAACATCGGCACGGTCTGCACGGCGTCGCGGAAGCGGTTCACCGCCGCCTCGACCTCGTCCACATTGCCCGCGAAGCCGCTGATGACCTCGCGGGAAAAGTCGTCGGCCTGCGCCTCCGCGACCAGTTCGTCGAAGCGCTCCTTGCCGACGCGGTTGACGAGAAAGTCGTCGGGACCGCACACGAAGGTGAACGCTTTGGTCGTGGCCTTGGGCATGGGCGCGCATTTGCCCACGAAACCGGCCCGAGCGCACGAAAATTTTATGCCCAAACCGGAGAGGCCACCACGAAACACACCAAATACACGAAAGTGGCTGGGAATCGATCGGTGGAACCGGCGCTCCGTGCAGGTTTTCCGATCCAGCCCGCGCGGAGCGCGGGCTCCACCTTTATTCCTTTCGTGTGTTTGGTGTGTTTCGTGGTGACCCCGGCTCAGGGTTTCACCGCAAAATCATCGAATTCCACCGTGCAGTCGTGCGCGGGCGCCCAGGTGGGGTCGTTGCCGCCGTGGAAGGTCGAGAAGAGGAAGCGGTCGATCTGCCATCCCTTGGCCGGGGAGTCGCGGAAGAGCAGGTCGGTGCGTTTCAGCACAGGCTGGTCATCCACCCACACTTCCAGCACGCCGTCGGCCCGGCCGGGTGTGTTGAGTGTCACGCGCTGGCGCAGGCGGTAATCGCGGCCGCGCTCCATCGTGACGCCGCAGTCCAGGTCGAGGCCGTATTGCCGGCCCTTGTCCTTCGTCGCCGAGGCCTGGCCGGCCCAGTAGAGATAGACGACGAGCCGGCCGTTCGCGCGCCACATGTAGCGGGCGGTGAAGCCGTCGGGGTCAAACTTGCCGCCGGTGGGCACGGTGCCACCGGCCAAGCCGGGGAGCTTGCCGCCCTTGCGCCAGTCGAAATCTGCGCCGAAGCGCGCGCGGTATTCCAGTTCGTAGGTATCGCGCGGCGGCAACGAGGCCAGCCATTGCCCGCCGGTCTGCTGCGGCCCGACCCCGCCTTGCGGGTAAAGCGTTTCGAGTGCCCGGCCGTGTCCGGCTGATTCCACGATGCGGAAACGTCCGGCGTCACCGCCCTTCGCAAATCCGCCCGCCCACAACACCGGCACGGGCGAGAGGGTCTTCAGTTGCTCGCCGGAGATCGGCCCGAGCGGCGCCCGGTCGAAATCCAGCTTCCAGACGGTGGGTGCCTCGGCGGCATGAACGCTCCCGGCCAGCGTGAGCGCGGCATATAACGATCCGCAGAGGAGCTTCTTCGGGGCAAGGGAAAGCATGGCTCCAACTGAGCATCACCCGAGCGCCGTCTGCAAGCACTCGGCACTGTAGGGCGGGGTCTCCGACGGAGGCTTGGCGGAGATGGCGAAGCAACCCCGCCTTGGTTCGAGGACATCAAAGCTTTCACGGCGGGATTCGGAGATCACGCCCTACAACTCTCAATTCACCTGCGGCGCGGCGATGCGGCGGGATTCCTTAAGAACCTCGCGTCGCAGCCAGTCGATGGCGTCGTTGATGGCGCGCTTCTTCACCGCGGCGCGCGGGCCGGGGTAGCTCAGCTGCTTGGCCCAGACACCCGCCGGCGAGTGCAGGCCGATGAAGATGCTGCCGACGGGATTCTCACCCTCGCCCGTGCAGGGTCCGGAGAAACCCGTGACCGCGAGGCCGTAGTCGGCGCCGAGCTTCTCGGCCACGCCGCTCGCCATCGCCACGGCGCACTCCGCGCTCACGGCGCCGTGCTGCTTGAGCAGGCACTCGGGACACTCGAGAATGAGCATCTTGGCCTCGTTGCTGGTGCTGACGATGCCGCCCTGGAAAAATTTGCAGGCGCCGCAGAGGTCGGCGAAGCTGTTCGACAACAGGCCGCCGGTGCTGGACTCCGCCACGGCGAGCGTGCGGCCCTGGAGCTTGAGCTGGTCGGCCACGACCTGGGCGAGGCTGTCGTGCCCGAAACAGAGCAGGTTGTCGCCGAGCAGGGCGGCGCACTCGCTGGCGATGGCGCGGAGCTTTTCCATGCCGTAGCGGCCGTCGGGCGAGCTGATGCGGCAGTCCACCTGCCCTTGGTGCGCGCAGAACGCGATGCCGAGGCCCGGGCTGCGGCTGAAGGTGCACTCGAACATCGTCTCGAGCGCCGACTCGCCGATGCCGATCGAGCGGATCTGGATGTAGGCCTCGTGGTCGGCGAGCTTGCCCAGCGCGGCGAGGCGCGGGATGACCTGCTCGGTGAACAGCGGCTGCAGCTCGTTCGGCGGGCCGGGGAGCATGATGAGGATCTTGCCGTCCTGCTCGACCCAGAGGCCGGGCGCGGTGCCGTTGGCATTGGGGAGCACTTCGCCGCGCTCGAAGCGCCAGGCCTGCTTGAGATTGTTGGCCGTGGGCACGCGCTGGAACCGGGCGAAGCGCGCGCGGATGGCCTGCTCGATCTGCGGATCAAAGACCAGTTTCTGGCCGAGCACCTCGGCCACGGCCTCGCGCGTGCGGTCGTCGCAGGTCGGACCGAGTCCGCCGGTCGTGATGACCACATCGGCCCGCGCCCAGCTCTCGCGCAGCAGGGCCACGATCGCCTCGGCCTCGTCGGTCACGGTCGTGTTGCGCTGGAGTTGCACGCCCCGCCGGCCAAGCTGCGCCCCGATCCACGTGAGGTGGGCATTGGCGGTCAGCCCAAGCAGCAGCTCGTCACCGAGGGTGAGGAGTTCGTAGCGGAGGGAGGTTGTTGAGGGCGTGCCGTTGCGCGCCGGATCCAAGTGTGCCGAGGAGTGTGCCATTTCTGAACCGTCTGGGGCACCGTAGCTCCTTTCGCCCAAAACACCAGCCCGCCGGTGGCAGTCCCTGACATATAGGTTGCGAAAAGCCCAAAGCTGACATTTCCAGAGTTTCGTGCTCCCTGTCGGGCGATGTCCGTTGACCTGAAGGAGAAAGTCCGCGCCCTGCCCGAGACCCCCGGGGTTTACCTGATGAAGGACCGCCTCGGCCGCAT
>JAUPWC010000010.1 GCA_030916665.1 Verrucomicrobiota bacterium | reverse complement strand
CTGCCGAAATACCGGATCCTCGTCGAACAGCTCGCGCAAAAGGGCCTGCTCAAGCTCATCTGCGGCACCGACACCCTCGGCGTCGGCATCAACGTGCCCATCCGCACGGTCGTCTTCACCCAGCTCTGGAAATACGACGGCCAGAAGGCCGCCATCCTCAGTGTGCGCGACTTTCGCCAGGTCGCCGGCCGCGCCGGGCGCGCAGGATACGACGACCAGGGGTACGTCGTCGTGCAGGCACCCGAGCATGTCATCGCCAACAAGCAGGCCGAGGCCAAGGCTGCCGCCGACCCGGCGAAAAAAAAGAAGCTCGTCAAGCAAAGCGCCCCCGAGGGCACCGTCGGCTGGGACGCGAAGACCTTCGAGAAACTGATGACCGCGCCGGCCGAGGAACTCGTGTCGCGGTTCTCCGTCACGCACGGCATGCTCCTGCTCATGCTCGGCCGCGACACCGACGGCTGCCGCGCGCTACAGCTCCTGGTCCGCGACTGCCACGAAAAGCCCGCCAAGAAGGCCGGCCTGCGCAAGCGCGCCTGGCAGCTCTTCCGCGCGCTCGTGGATCGAAAGATCGTCGAGATCCTGCCACCCGGCGCGCGCCCGCCGTCGGGCCGGAAGATCCGCGTCAACGTCGAGCTGCAGGACGACTTCTCCCTCCATCAGGCGCTCTCGCTCTATCTGATCGACACCCTGCCCAGGCTCGACCGCGAGAGCCCGGACCACCCCTTCAACGTGCTCACGCTGTGCGAGGCCATCGTCGAGGACCCGGAGCAAATCCTGCGCAAACAGGTGGACCGGCTGAAGACCGAGAAGCTCAACGAGCTCAAGGCCGCCGGCGTGCCCTACGACGAGCGCATGGAGAAGCTCGAGGAGATCACCGAGCACCCGAAACCGCAGCGCGAGTTCCTCTACGAGACCTTCAACGCCTTCGCCGCCGCCCACCCGTGGGTCGAGGGCGAGAACATCCGCCCCAAGTCCATCGCGCGCGAGATGTTCGAGCGCTACATGTCGTTCGCCGACTACATCCGCGACTACGGGCTCGAGCGCAGCGAAGGGCTCCTGCTCCGCCACCTGATGCAGACGTTCAAGGTGCTGGCGCAGACCGTGCCCGCCTCCTTCAAGACCGAGGCCGTGGTCGAGATGGAGGACTACTTCCGCGAACTCATCCGCGCGATCGACTCCAGCCTGCTCGAGGAATGGGAGCGCCTGCGCAATCCGGAGTTCGTCGCCGCCGATGCCGCCGACAAGCCCGCCCGGCCGTCGAGCTTTGACGTCACGCGGGACCAGGCCGCATTCAAGCGCGCCGTGCGCATCGACATCCTCGGCTTCCTGCAGGACGCCGCCGCGCGGGACTGGGAAGCCGCCGCCGCACGCCTGGCTGATCCGGATATTCCCGTCGGCACCACGCCCGAAACCGCCCGCCTCGCCGAGTCGCGGCGCATCGAGAAGGCCTTTGGCGCCTACTTCGATGCCCGCGCCCGCTTCCGTCTCGATCCCGAGGGCCGTTCCGCGCTCAACACGCACACGACCGAGGACGGCGACATCCGGCAGATCGCCCAGGTGCTGGTGGACCCCGAAGGTCTCAACGACTGGGAAGCCCGCTTCACGCTCTCCCTCGCCGAATCCCGCGCCGCCGCCGCGCCCGTGTTGCGTTTCGTCACCGTCGCCCCGGTCGGCCTTTAGGTCGGGCTTTACGCCCGACGGGACTCATTTCGTCGGGCGTAAAGCCCGACCCACGCAACCAGAGCCGCAGCTTGACCCGGCTGCGCCGCCGGAGTGGACTCGCCCAACTCCCCCCGCCCGCCATGTCCTCCCCCACCTACGACCAGCTCCGCGCCGACATCATCACCGCCATGAAGGCCCGCGACGCGTCCACCACCACCGCCCTCCGCACCATGGACGCCGCCATCAAGCGCGCCGCGATGGATGCGAACAAGGACATCGACGAGGCGCTGGTCGTCGCGACGCTGCGCAAGGCCGTGAAAAACCTCGCCGACGCCCGCACCGAGTTTGAGAAAGGCGGCCGCGCCGACCTCGTCGCCGCCAACACGGCCGAGATCGCCATTCTTGAAAAGTATCTGCCCAAGGGCCTCGATCCGGTGAAACTCGAGGCGCTCGTCGCCGAGGTGATCGCGGCCACCGGCGCGACCACGAAGAAGGAAATGGGCAAGGTCATCGGCGCGCTCAAACAGCGCCCCGAAGCCCCGCTCATTGATTTCAGCGCCGTCAGCAAACTCGTGCAGGCGAAGCTGGCGTGAGCGGCAGGGACGCGCGCCCTCCATCCCTCACGCGCCCGGCAGCTTCAAATAATTATCCCGCCGACGCCCGCTGTCGCCGCGCGACTTGTTCCGCTCCGCCGGATCGCTGTAACGGTTGCGCCGGTAACCCGGCCGGTTTGGGTCGGCCGCGCACTCCAGCTGGAATTTCTGCATGCGGTCGAAAATGCCGAGCAGTTGGTCGGGCCGCTCGTAGCGGTCGAGTCCGCCTTTCTCCAGCACCAGCAGCAGTTCATGCACGGCCTCCAGGGTGGAGAGGCAGCCTTCCTGCGGCTGCTGCTTGATGATGTAGCGGCTCGGCGCCGTCGGCGTGAACATGATGCGGGGCAGCCGTTGCAGGCTCGGACTGAGCCGGAGCATCTTGCGCGCGAGCGGCCAGGTCGCATCGAGCAGGAAGACGACCAGCTGTTTCCCGCCCAGGTCCGCGGCGGTCAGCTCGCCCTTCGACAGGTTCCTCGCCTCCCGGCCCGGATAGACCAGCGCACAGTGGTTCGCCGGGTCCGCGATCAGGACCTGCACGCGCTCGTGCCCGTCGAACGCCGTGCCCATGTGCAGTTCGCTGTTGGGCAGACACAGGTGGGTGAGGCGGCCGGTGCCGGCCTTCTCCTCCTTGTATTCCTTCGGGTGCATCAGGAACACAAACCGTGTGCGCGTCGGCATCGCATGCAGCGACCCGCACCAGCAGAGCGCCGCCGGCCAAAAACATCTGTAGCACATCACTCTCATGACATGCCGGCCCGGCGGCCACGGAGCGCGGCAGCGCGGAGATGGTCATGCCGCAGGCATGGCCCGGAGGCTGCCACCGCAGCCGGAGGGTGACCGGACCGGGTGCCCTCCGGGCAGGACCGGGCACAAAAACACCGGTAGCACATCACTCTCATACCATGCGTCCCACCTTCAACACGGCGCCGACCAGGGTGATCCAGACGAGAAGCGCGGCGATGAACTCCAGGAGAAACCACGTTTTCGCGGACTTGTGCCGGAAGAGAATGATCGCCGCGAGCCCGCCCGGCCAGCCACCGAAGGCGCTGACCAGCCAAAGGTTCGCCTCGGACACCCGGCCGCCCCCGCGTCCGGCCTGCCACTTGTTGTAACCGATCATGGCGAAGGCCAGCAGGCTCATGCCGCCCAGCCATGCGGCGAGCAGAAGTTGCGGGTGAGTCGGGTTCATCGCCGATGAGGCAGCTCTCCGGAGCCATCGCATTCAACCTCAATCTTGCCGCCGGTCCTCATGTTTCGGCTTCAACTTCCGGCGGAAACCCGCAAGATTGGCGCGCAGGTTCACCCCACCCCATGGTCATGAAAGCGTCACGCTTCTTCATCTCAACCCGCACTGCAACGCTGCTGGCTGCACTTCTGCTCTCGGCCCTTACCCTCTCCGCCAAGGAGGAAGTTCATCTGGACTTCACGCACATCACGCGTGACAGCCCCGAAGGTCCCGCCTTCAAGGCCTACCAGTTCACCTACGGCGACTGGGGCAATGGCAAGGTCATCGATCTGAAGGGCCGCGGCGCGCTCATCCAGGCCCCCGGCGGCAAGGGCGGCCTGGGCGAGAACAGCACGATGCTGAAGCTGCACAAGACACCGGTCATCGACCTGCACTTCGTTATCGGCAACAACAATCAGGCTGGCAGCCTCAACTTCAGCCTCACGGACCGGGACGGCACCGAACAGAGCTGGTCGGTCCCCCTGTCCGGTCTCGCCAAGGGGGCGGACCAGCGCCTCCGCCTCGATCTCACCAAGCCCGGCAGCGAGCAGAAACCCGGCAAGAAACCCGGCATGGATCTCGCCAAACTTTCCTCGTGGCAGGTGCGCGGCGACTGGGGTGCGGCGGCCGTCGAGGTGCTGCTCGTGAAGGTTGTCTCCGTTAAAGAATAAACCCGCCGGTTGCCCGGCGGGTTGGATTGGCAGAATCAGGGCCGGCACCTGCCGGCCCTTTGTCTTGGATCAGCCGCAGAACGAGTAGTCGTAGGGCGCACGCATCTCGCGTTTCAGGTAGGTGTTGGCCTCCTTGGCGTGGGCGCCGACGAACACTTCCTTTTCGTAATCCCACTTGAGCATGCGTTTCGTGCGGAGGGAGATCGCCCCGAGGTGGCACATGTTGGCCGAGCGGTGCCCGGTCTCGACGTCGCAGATCGGCAGCTCGCGCGATTTCACGCAGTCGAAGAAATTCAGCATGTGGTCCTTGCTGGCGTAGAGGCGCGTGGCGTTTTCCGGCAGCGGCTTCCGCAGCAGTTCCGGATCGCTGGCCTTGATCTCGTCGCGGTTGACCCAGATCCAGCCCTCGGGACCCTCGAAGCGGATGCCGTTGCGCTGGCCCTCGGGGTTGTTCTTGGCGCCGTAGATCGAGTCGTCCTTGGTCGAGAAGATGTGCAGGCCGGTGCCGTCGGCGTAGGTGTAGCGCACCTCGTAGTCGGCGATCGTGGTGTAGCCGCCGGGGATGGGTTCGGACAGGCGCGTCGAATCGACGGTCTGCGGGGCGACCTGGCCGACGGCCCAGTAGGCGATGTCGTTGTGGTGCGCGCCCCAGTCGGTCATCGTGCCGCCGGAGTATTCATACCAGAAGCGGAACGTGCCGTGGCAGCGCTCCTTCGTGTAGCTGATGGCCGGAGCGGGCCCGAGCCAGTAATCCCAGTTGAGGCCCTCGGGCGCGGGCGACGGCGAGAACGGCCCTTCGCGCAGACCGGCGGGCAGCCAGACCTTGGCGACCTTGAGCTTGCCGAGGCGGCCGTTGCGCACGAGTTCGCAGGCCAGCCGGAAACGCTGCATGCTGCGCTGCTGCGTGCCGGTCTGGAGGATGACCTTGTTGTCGCGGACCGCCTTGATGACGTGCCGGCCCTCGTCCACGGTCAGAGTGAGGGGCTTCTCGCCGTAAATGTCCTTCCCGGCCTTGGCGGCGGCGATGTTGACGAGGGTGTGCCAGTGGTCGGGCGTGGCGTTGATGATCACCTGGATGTCCTTGCGCTCAAGGACGCGACGGAAGTCGTGATAAACTTCGGGGTTGTGGCCGAGCTCGCGATACTTCGCCAAGGCGGCGGCCGTGCGGGTCGTATCCACGTCGCACACTGCGAGCAGATCGCCGTGATTGCCGGCGTTCTGGCCGTCCCACGTGCCCATGCCGCCACAGCCGATCAGCGCGATGCCGGGCTTGCCGTTGGCGGACTTGGCCTTGGCGACGGCCGCGTCGGTCTCGGCCGCCTGCAGCTGCTGGCGCTCGACGAACCACGCCGGCAGGCCGGTCACGGCCGCCAGGGCGCTGCAGCGCTGCAGGAACTTCCGCCGCGAGATGTTGAAGGAATTCACCGGTGACGCCGTCTCCGACGTCCTGCTGGGAGTGGGTTGGTTCATGGGGTATGGGAAAACGCGTTCCGAGGTTTCCATCGCGCCCGCCGGCGAGCAACATCTAAGCCGGTGTTTTTGTGTGAATCCTTGCCACGCGCCCAAGTTTCTTTGCCGCTGTCGGACAGTCTGCCTCCTGCTGCGTTGACGCACCTCCGGGAATGGATCCATTTCGCGCCAACCCCCGCATCAGTGATGCCCCCACGCTTCTCCGCTGCCCCGCTGGCCTGTGCCGTGATCTTCGGCAGCGGGCTGCCGGTTTCGCTGCCGGCCGACGATCACGTGATGGTCATCGCCCTCGCCGAGCAGAGCTACACCCGCGAGAAGTTTGCCGACGGCAAATCCAAGCCCGAGACCTACGTCGTGATGCCCGGCAATTTTTTCGGCGGCAACACCGTGGACCGCACGCTGGAAAAGATGCCCTTCCGCAGGATTGCCGGCCACCTCGCCCACGAACTCGCCAAGCGCGAATACTGGCCCGCCGCCTCCGCGCACCAAGCCGACCTGCTGATGGTCGTGCACTGGGGCGTGACCGCGCCGCGGTCTTCCATGCAGGAGATGACGGGCCGGACCAGTCTCTCGGTTGACACCAGCAACACCCAGGACGGCATCGCCGCCGCGCTGGGCGGATCGGCCGGTGACGTCGGTTGGGAGGTCGGCGAACGCAGCAACCTCAACGCGATCCACGCCGATGATTTCACCCAGCAACAGGTGGACGCAAATTCGGCCGAGGCCGACCGGCAGAACATCGCCCGGCTGCTCGGACTCGCGAGTTCGCTCAAGCGGTCGCAGGAGGCCTTCGTGCCCTCGGTCAACGACATCGCCGTGCAGCACGGCCTGAAGGAGGAGCGCTACTTCGTCATCGTGAAGGTCTATGACCTGCGCAAATGGGAGAAGGGCAAGGTCAACCGCTCCATCTGGACCATCCGCCTCAACATCGGCGCCCCCGGCAAAAATTTCGAGGAGGCGCTCGTCCGCATGTCCCGCGTCGGCGTCGATTGGTTCGGCCGCACGACCGACGATGTTGTCGTGGTGCGGCAGAAGCAGTTCAAGGGCGAGGTGGAGATGCCGCCCATCGTCATCATCGGCGAGGAGAAATGAGCCAAACCCGTCTGCGCCGCCCGGCCGGCGCCAAGCGCCTCGACAAGCGCGGGCGTTTCCCCTTACAACATCCGGACCAAACGTGAGAATCCTCATAGTCGATGACCTGCCCCTTGGCCGCCAGCTGATCTCGGATGTGATCACCCTCATGGGTCACGAACCGATCGAGGCCCCCGACGGCAACGCCGGACTTGCCCGCGCCCGCCAGGAACCGCGCCCCGACCTCATCGTGCTGGACGTGAACATGCCCGGCATGGACGGCTTCGAGGTGTGCAAGACGCTCAAGGCCGACCCGACCACGCAGACGATCCCGATCATCTTCCTCACCTCGCACAGTGAACCCGAGGACCGCATCCACGGCCTCAACATCGGCGCCGACGACTACCTCGCCAAGCCTTTCGCCATCCGCGAACTCTCCGCCCGCATCGACAAGCGCCTGCAGGCCCGCCAGGAGACCGAGATGCTGCGCCGGCAGCAGGACGAGATCCGCGCGACCTTCGCCCGCTTCGTCGCCCCGCAGGTCGTCGAGATCCTGCTCCGCGATCCCTCGCACCTGAAACTCGGCGGCGACCTTCAGCCGGTGACCGTGATGTTCACCGACCTCGAGGGTTTCACCAGCCTCTCCGAGGAAACCTCGCCCGACCTGTTGCTCAGCGTGCTCAACCGCTACCACGAACTCGTTTCCGGTCTCGTCCAGAAGCACGGCGGCATCGTCAACAAGTTCATCGGTGACGGCGTGATGGCTCTCTTCAACACCCCGATCCTGCATGAGGGCCACGCCCGCAGCGCGGTGCTGGCCGCCCTGGACATCCGCAACGCGCTGCCGTCGCTGCATGCGGAGTTTGATCCCCGGTTCCGCCTGCCCATCAAATACGGCATCAGCACCGGCCCCGCCATCGTCGGCAACGTCGGCGCCACCCACTGCATGGACTTCACCGCCCTCGGAGACACGGTGAACCTCGCCTTCCGGCTCCAAAGCCTGGCCGCCGGCGGCCAGATCATCATCAGCGAAACCACCCGCGACGGACTGGGCGCGGACATCGTGGTCAGCACGCTGGGCGAACTCACGGTCAAGAACCGCTCCAAGGCCGTGGCTGCCTACACCGTCACCGGCCTCGTCTGAGCCAAAACTTTGGTTTCCTTCGGCGGACTACCGATACGGAGCGATTCAGTCGGATTGAGGCGGAACCTGCGCTCCGCGCAGCTTTTCCGAACGAGAATCGAACAGCCCGCGCGGAGCGCGGGCTCCACCTCTCAATGGTTGCGCTGTGGGGGCGAGCTTGCTCGCGACTCCGAGCGGAATCTGTGGCGAGCAAGCTCATTCCCACAATTTCGTCTGCATGGTTCCGTCTGAGCCGGAGCACCACCAGCGGCCGTAGGCAGCGCACTTGCGCGCGCTCTGGCCAGAGGTTTCCCCGGGCCTTTCCCGCCGGTTCGCCCTCACGTTCCGCCCGATTGTGCCGATGATCCGCCATGCGCCGGCTTACCGTCATCGCTGCACTCGGGCTTGGCCTCTGCCTCGTCGCTCCACTGGGGAGCGCCCCGGATTGGTCGCGCCTTAAAGCCGGACTCTCCGTCGAGGAAGCCGAGGAGGCACTCGGCCGCCCGCTTATCCGCACCTATGGACGCGGTTTCCAAGTGTGGATCTACGACGGTCGCGGCGAAGTCATCTTTGCCGACGGTCCCGGCGCGCTCGGCTGGTCCCTGCCCGCCCCCACTCCGGAATCCGTCTCCCGACCCGTCGAGCGCGATGTCCTGCTCAAGCCGAACGTGCGCCTGCCGGCTCTGCGGGCGGCATCTTCCGCCGCAGTGGTGCCGGTCGTGGCACCGGAGAACGACATCCGTTTCCGCTACCTCCCACGCCGCTAAGGCCATCCGGCCCGGTTAGTGGCTCAATCCCTTGTGAAATAGGGGTATGGGACCCGGAGCAGGCTTGAACCCGCGTGGCTGTGGACCTAGCGTGACGGCTGTGGCTCTCTTCACGCGCATTCTTGATTTCAAGAAAGTCTTTCTGTCCCGCCTGCGCGACAAGCGCTCCAGCCCCCGCTACAGCGTCGGTGCCGCCTTCCCGCTCAAAGCCAGCCTGCTGCTCACCGGCGATGTCCGGCCGGCCAAGAAGGGCACCGCCGCCCCCAACCGTGCCGCGGGCCTGAGCTGGAGCGGGCGCATCGGCAACATCTCCACCAACGGCCTGAGCGTGATGCTGCCCCCCGCCGCCCACACCGCACGCGGCGAACAGACCATCGTCCGGCTGACCATCGAGGTGCATGAAGTGGAGATTCCCTGCGAGATCGCCCACTTCCGGGTGCTCAGCACGCACTCGGTCTGCGGCGTAAAGCTGAACTTCACGGACTACGCGGTGCAGAAAGGGTTTCACCAGCTGCTCGAAGCCATCCGTGTCGGCACCTCCTTCGAGGTGGCGCGTCCCGCGAAAGCTTCCGGCGGGCAGATCAGTCAGCAGTGGAAATCGCTCAACCGCGCCATGCTCACCGAGTGGCGGAACGCGGACACGCGCAAGATCGAACGCTTCGAGCTGGCCGTGGGCGAACACCGGTTTGCCGGCCAGGCTTCGCCCCGGGGTGTCAGCATCACTCCGCGCTCCGCCGCTTCGCGCGCCCCGATCCCCAGCTCCACCGCGGTGGAGGTCCGCGACTTCATGCGCTGGGTGGCGTCGAATTTTCCCAAGGGAGTGCCCGCCGATCTGCGCGACATGGTTTGCAACCTGGCCGCCGCCGACCAACCCGCCCAAGGCTCATGGGCCCCGCCACCGCGCGCGCGCTGAGCGCGCGCTGGCGAAATGGCCGGAAGTTCGCGCCACCACCAAAAAAACTGTTCGCTACGCGGCAGGGTCCATGGCCGGGGGAGATTTCCCAGATTCCCATCCGGCTTCAGCCGATGATTAGTCCGGCTGAAACGGCGCTTCCGGTCCCACAATGCCTTTGACCGCCCCTGCCCCGCGTTCTCTACTCGCTGCTCACTCTTTTTCCTATGGCTGCTCCTACGATTATCTACACCAAGACCGACGAAGCCCCGGCGCTCGCCACCTATTCGCTCCTGCCCATCGTGCAGGCCTTCACCAAGCATGCGGGCATCAACGTCGAGACGCGCGACATCTCCGTCGCCGGCCGCATCCTTTCCGCCTTCGCCGACCAGCTCCCGGCCAGCCAGAAGGTGCCCGACCACCTAGCCGAGCTCGGTGCGCTGACGCTCAAGCCCGAGGCCAACATCATCAAGCTCCCCAACATCTCCGCCTCCGTGCCCCAACTCAAGGAGGCCATCGCCGAGCTTCAGGCCCACGGTTACGCCGTGCCGGACTACCCCGAGGTCCCGAAGACCGACGCCGAGAAGGACGCCAAGGCCCGCTACGACAAGGTCAAGGGCTCCGCCGTCAACCCCGTCCTCCGCGAGGGCAACTCCGACCGCCGCGCCCCGAAAGCCGTCAAGGACTACGCCCGCGCCCACCCGCACTCCATGGGCAAGTGGTCGCCCGACTCCAAGACATCCGTCGCCACCATGGGCAAGGACGACTTCTTCTCCAACGAGAAGTCCGTCACTCTCGCCGCCGCGACCACCGCGCGCATCGAGTTCGTGCGTCCGTCCCTTGGTGCGCCGGGTGCGCCGACCCCGGCTCCGGAGATCAAGGTCCTTCTGCCCAAGCTCAGCCTGAAGGCCGGCGAGATCCTCGACGCCACCGTCATGCGCAAGGCCGCCCTCGAGGCCTTCTACGCCGCACAGATCGCCCAGGCCAAGGCCGACGGCGTGCTCTTCTCGCTCCACCTCAAGGCCACGATGATGAAGGTCTCCGACCCCGTCCTCTTCGGCCTCGCCGTGAAGGTGTTTTTCAAGGACCTCCTCGCCAAGCACGCCGCCACGTTCACCAAGCTCGGCGTGGACCTGAACAACGGCTTCGGCGACCTCGTCGAAAAAATCGCCACCCTCCCCGCCGCCGAGAAGGCCGTGATCGACGCCGACATCGCCGCCGCCTACGCCAGCGGCCCGGCCCTCGCCATGGTCAACTCCGACCGAGGCATCACCAATCTTCACGTCCCGAGCGACGTCATCATCGACGCCTCGATGCCCGCGATGATCCGCACCTCCGGCCAGATGTGGAACGCCGCCGGCAAGCAGCAGGACACGCTCTGCGTCATCCCCGACAGCTGCTACGCGGGCGTTTACCACGCCACGATCGAGTTCTGCAAAAAGCACGGCGCCTTCGACCCGAAGACCATGGGCTCCGTCCCCAACGTCGGCCTCATGGCCCAGGCCGCCGAGGAATACGGCTCGCACAACAAGACCTTCATCGCCCCCGCCACCGGCACCATCCGCATCGTCACGGTTGCATCCGATCCTCAGGTTTCAGGTTTCAGCTCTCAGGTTTTGCTCAGCCACGAAGTGGCTGAAGGGGATGTTTGGCGCGCCTGCCAGACCAAGGACGCCCCGGTGCAGGACTGGGTGAAGCTCGCCGTCTCCCGCGCCCGCCTGAGCAACACGCCCGCCATCTTCTGGCTGGACAAGGCCCGCGCCCACGACGCGCAGGTCATCGCCAAGGTTGAGAAATACCTGAAGGATCACGACACCGCCGGCCTCGACCTCAAGATCATGGCCCCCGCCGCCGCCTGCGAGGCGACGCTCGTCCGCCTCAAGGCCGGCCAGGACACGATCAGCGTCACGGGCAACGTCCTCCGCGACTACCTCACCGACCTCTTCCCGATCCTTGAGGTCGGCACGAGCGCCAAGATGCTCTCGATCGTCCCGCTGATGAACGGCGGCGGCCTGTTCGAGACCGGCGCCGGCGGCTCCGCCCCGAAGCACGTCGAGCAGTTCCTCAAGGAAAACTACCTCCGCTGGGATTCGCTCGGCGAGTTCCTCGCGCTGGCCGTTTCCTTCGAGCACCTCT
>JAUPWC010000086.1 GCA_030916665.1 Verrucomicrobiota bacterium | reverse complement strand
ATCTGCAGGCGGCCGGCGGTGTCGAAGAGGATGACGTCGGCGTTCTGGGCAAGGGCGGTCTCCAGCGCCTTGGCGCCGATGGCGGGCACGTCCTTGGAGGCGCGGTCGCAGTAGAAGCCGAGTTCCTCCTGCTTCGCGAGAATCTCCAGCTGGTCGATGGCGGCGGGGCGGTAAACGTCGCCGGCCACCACGAAGGGGCGCGCGCCCTTTTTCTTGAGCAGCTTGCCCAGCTTGGCGGTGGAGGTTGTCTTGCCCGAGCCGTGGAGACCGACCATGAGCACCTTGAGCGGGCGTTTCACGGCGAGCTCGGTGGTGCCCTCGCCGAGGAGCTTCACCAGCTCGTCGTGGATGATCTTCACGATCTGCTGGCCGGGGGAGACGGACTTGAGCACGGCCTGGCCGACGCACTGCAGCTGGACGCGGTCGATGAAGTCGCGGGCGACCTTGAAATGGACGTCGGCCGAGAGCAGGGCGGCGCGCACCTCCTTGAGGGCGTCGGCCATGTTGGCTTCGGACAGGGTGCCGGTGCCGCGCAGGTTGCGCAGCGCGCCGGTCAGTTTCTCGGTGAGTGATTCGAACATCGGGACCACGGACTGAAACCAGTCACGGGCGGGAATAAACACTAATCTTCGGGGCAGGGCGTCGTCTGCCCGCAAAGAACGCGACCACCTTGTCGCCGTGCTGCCAGACGGCTACCCAAGAGGGGGCGGGCTACGCGGCGCGCTTGGCGGCGATCTGCTGCAGTTTGTCCGCGATCTGGGCCTCGCTCCACGGCTTCACGATGTAGTGGCGCACGCCGAGGGCGATGGCCTGCTTGATGGTCTCGCGGTCGTTGCTGCCGGTGCAGATGACCGCATCGACCGACTTGTGCAGCGGCGACTCGCGCAGGCGCAGGACAACGTCGAGACCGCTCAACTTGGGCATATTGAGATCGAGGAAAGCCACGTCGAACCAGCGCTTCGGGTCGTCGAGTAGCGCCCAGGCCTCGCCACCGTCTTCGGCGAACGTCAGCCGGTGCTCGGGCCATTTCTCGAACAAATGGCGCATCATGTCCCGGTAGCGGACTTCATCGTCAGCAATGAGAATATTCATAAATGATGCCCGTCAGGACTTCGTCGGCACAACAGCCCGAAACTTGAGCGCCGGGAGCGGCTGGAATCATCGCTTGCCAGCATTGCCCGGGGCGCAATACCTCGGGGGATGCAGAATGCACCGCGCACCGTCGCCATCGTGGGCCGCCCGAATGTGGGCAAGAGCCGCCTGTTCAACCGGCTGGCCCGCAAGCGCATATCCATTGTCCACGACATGCCCGGCGTCACCCGCGACGTGATCACGGCCGAGGTCGAGGACGGCGGTTACACGTTGCTCGACACCGGCGGGCTGGGACTCACCGGCAGCGACACACCGGCGCGCATCACGAAGGCTTCGGAGGTTCAAGTGGGCTTCGCGATCGAGGCGGCCACGGTCATCCTCTTCACGATCGACGCCCGCGAGGGCGTCACCGCGCTCGACGAGCGCATCGCGCAGCTCCTGCGCAAGAGCAAGAAACACGTCCTGCTCGTCGCCAACAAGGCGGACCGCGGCAAGGAGAAGATCGCGGAGATCTCGGAGTTCTACCGGCTGGGTTTCGGCGAGCCGTTCTACATTTCCGCCGAGCACGGCAACGGCGAGGCCGAGGTGCGCACCGCCATCCTGGAGAAGCTCGGGCCGGTGCAGGAGGAGACCGACGAGGAGCGTTCCCGACTGCACATCTGTTTTCTCGGCCGCCCGAACGTGGGCAAGTCCTCCCTCAGCAACCGCCTGCTCAAGAGCGACCGCCTGATCGTGAGCGACGTGCCCGGCACCACGCGCGATGCGGTCGAGCTGGACTTCAGCTACACCGTCAAGGACGGCAAGCCGTGGCTCTTTCGCCTCGTGGACACGGCCGGCATCCGCGCCGCGCCCAAGCTGTCGTCCTCCGTCGAGTATTTTTCCCGGCTGCGCTCGCTGGAGGCCATCCACAATTCCGACGTCGTGTTCATGGTGCTCGATGCGATGGACGGCGTCACCCAGCAGGACAAGGCCATCGCCGGCGAGATCGTGAAGGCGCAGAAGCCCATCGTGATCGTGGTCAACAAGTGGGACCTCGTGCACGAGGCCTTCCGCACGCACTCCCCGGGCATGGAGAAATACAAGAACGCGCGCGACTTTCGCGAGAAGTTCGAGAAGGCGCTCTTCACCGAGCTGTTCTTCACGCCGGGCGCGCCGGTGATGTTCGTGTCGGCGCTGACCGGCCACGAGATCGACCGCATGCTGCGCAACGCCCGCGCGCTCGAGCGCCGCCTCGACACGAAGATCCCGACCGCGAAGCTCAACGCCACCCTCATCAAGCTGGCCGACCGCACGCCGCCGCCGGCCATCGGCGGCCAGCGTTTCAAAATCTACTACGCCACGCAGACCTCGCGCCGACCTTTCCGCATCAAGGTATTTTGCAACCAGGAGCGCACGCTCACCGAGTCCTACCGCCGCTACCTCGAGGCCGGGCTCGTGAAGGAGTTCGAACTCGACGGCTGCCCGATTCACTTCGACCTCGTCGGCAAGAAGAAGGTGCCGATCGAGCAGCGTCTCGCCTACCGCAAGAGCAAGGCCGGCGAAGCCGGTACGGAAGAGGGCGGCGGCGAGGAGATGGAGTTTGATCCGAGCATGTTGGATGATTGAGGAAATGATTGCCGCCACCTGTCATTCTGAACGCAGTGAAGAATCCAGTATGAGGTGCGCTGCGGTCATTCCGCTGGATCCTTCGCTTTGCTCAGGATGACACAGGGACGTCACCATGCTTAAACTCGTCTTCATGGGCTCCGACGCCATCGCGCTTCCGGCTCAGAACTGGCTGGATAGCAGCGGAGTGGGGCAGGTCGTGGCCGTGTTCACGCAACCCGATCGCGCCGTCGGTCGTGGACAGAAAGTTCAGCCCAACGCCATCAAGCTCTGGGCCGAGGCGCGCAGCCTGCCGGTTCACCAGCCTGAGAAGTTCGATGCCGCCGCGCGCGAACAACTGGCCGCCTGCGCGCCCGACCTGACGCTCGTCATGGCCTACGGTCACATTCTGAAACAGGACGCGATTGATACGCCGCGCCTCGGCACACTCAACCTGCACACCTCAATCCTGCCGAAATACCGCGGCGCCTCGCCGATCCAGACCGCCACCGCCAGCGGCGACCGCGAGACCGGCGTGACGCTCATGAAGCTGGTGCTGCAACTCGACGCCGGCCCGGTGGCCGCCGTGGAGCGTGTGCCCATCGCCCCGCTCGACACCGCCGCCGAGGTCGAGGCCAAGCTGTCCCGGGCCTGCGTGCCGCTGCTGGCCCGCTGCCTGCCCCTCATCGCCGCGGGCGCCCAGACCTTCACGCCACAGGACACTGCCCAAGCCACTTTCTGCCGTCGCCTCGAAAAAGCCGACGGCGTGCTCGACTTCGCCGCTCCGGCCGCCGCTCTCGCCGCCCGCATCAACGGCCTCAATCCCTGGCCCGGCTGCTCCGTCGAAATCAACGGCCATCCCGTCAAACTCGGCCTCGCGGACTCGCCGACTGAGGCGGAGGTTTGTAATATAATACGTTACAACTCCACCGAGGCCGGCGTGGTTGTCGGCCATGACATCGACGGGTTGCTGGTGGCGACGGGGCAAGGGTTGCTGCGACTGCGCCGGCTCCAGCGACCGGGCGGGAAGATGCTGCCGGCAAGGGAGTTTCTGCGCGGGTTTCCCGTTATGGCGGACACGGTGCTGGTCTCACGACCGATGCCGCCGCTGGTGGCGCCGCAGCCGTTTCCGTATCGCAAGGGCTAGGCTTGTTTTTGCGGACGAATCGCCCAACCTGACGCCCATGCGAGCCTCCTTTCTACGCTTCGGCGCCCTGATATTTTTTCTCGCGGTCGGCGCCTCCGCCCAGATGGAACGCGCGGAACTGGCCGCCCTTCGCCAGGATGTCATGCTGCTCACCCAGCGTGTGGGCGAGCTGACCATGACCGTCGAGCAACTCACCCGTGAAAACAGCACGCTGCAGGACAAGGCCAATCGCAGCTACGCGACGGTCGAGCAGCTCAACAAGGCCATCGCCGACGTGAACCGCACGTTGCAGTCCGAGCTCGGCGATCAGAAGCGCGAGATCCTCGCGCAGGTGGCCGGGCAGATGGAGAAGCTTGGCAAACAGACCAACGCCGCCCTCGACGCGCTCGCCAAGAACCAGGCGACTCGCCCGGTTGTGCAGACGACCTTCAGCGACGATTTTCCCAAGGAGGGCATCAATTACACCGTCCAGGCCGGCGACACGCTCGCGGTCATCGCCCGCAAGAACAACGCGAAGCTCCAGGACGTCATCAACGCCAACAAGATTGCCGACCCGACCAAGATCCGCGTCGGGCAAACGCTCTTCATTCCCCTCGCCAAATAACATGGCCAAACCGCCTCCTTCCCGCCTCGGCCGTGGCCTGGGTGCCCTCATCACCAGCGCCGCCGCCGCCCCCAAGCCTGCCGCTCCCGCTGTCCAGCCGGTCGCTGCACCCGCGCCCGCCCCGACACCTGTCGTCGAGGGCCTGCCCGGTTACCGCGAGATTCCGGTCCACCACGTCGAGCCGAACCCCTATCAGCCGCGCAAGGAGTTTTCCGACGACGCGCTGGCCGAACTCGTGGAAAGCATCCGCGCCGAGGGTCTGCTGCAGCCGAACGACGAGCGGGCCGCGCGCGACAAGTTCCAGCACATCGCCGGCGAGCGCCGCTGGCGTGCGTTCCAGAAGCTCGGCGTGAAGTCCATCCCCGCGCGGGTGATGACCTCGAGCGACGCCTCGGCCGCCACGCTGGCAATGATCGAGAACCTTCAGCGCGCCGACCTCAACCCGATCGAGGAAGCGCATGGTTACGCCAGTCTCATCCGCGACTTCGACCTCACGCAGGACGCCGCCGCCCAGCGCGTGGGCAAGGGCCGCGCCACGGTCGCCAATTCCCTCCGCCTGCTCGGCCTGGAGGCCGAGCTTCAGGGCTACGTCGGCAAGGGCATGCTCAGCGTCGGCCACGCCAAGGTGCTGCTCGGGGTCGAGGGATCGGCCGAGCGCGCCGTGCTCGCGCGCCGCACGCTCGAACAAGGATTGAGTGTGCGTGCCCTGGAGGAACTGTTGCGCCACCACGGCGGCGGCAAGACTGGCAAGAAGCGGCGCATGCCCGGGGCCACGGCCACGGCGCTGGTGGACATCGAGAAAAAGCTCACTTCGCACCTCGGCGCCCGCAGCTCGCTCAAGCATTCCGACAAGAACGGCCGCATCATCATCGAATACGCCGGCAACGACGACCTCGCCCGGGTGCTCGGCAAGATGGGCCTGAGCCTCTGAGGTGGAGTAACCGCCGAGGGACGGAGTCACAAAGAATGAGGTTTTAATCCGGAAACCTTCGTGTCTTCGTGTCTTGTGGTTAAAAACATCGAACAACGAATCGAGGTGGCGAAGCGGGCCGTGCTGGCCGAGACGGAGTTCATGCACCGGGAATTCGGCCGGGCTCGCGCCGAGATCAAATACGACGGCACCAAGGTGACCGCGGTGGACGTCGCCATCTCGCAGCACCTGCAGGACGCCATCACGCAGGCCTTTCCCGCCGACCAGTTTTTCAGCGAGGAACTCACTCCGACCGAGGCGCCGACGCCGGTCACTTCGCGCTTCTGCTGGGTCTGCGACCCGATCGACGGGACCAACAACTACGCCAACGGCATCAGCCACTGCGCCATCTCGCTCGGCCTGCTGGAGCACGGCGTGCCGGTGTATGGCGTCATCTACGATCTCGCCCGGCGGAAGCTCATCCACGGCGGTCCCGGTCGCGGGGTGTGGGACGGTGATCAGAAGGTCTCCTCCCGCCCCGAGGGGCCGAGCGGTCACAGCCTGATCGGCTTTCACTCGCCCGTGGAAAAGGTCTATGCCGCCGAGGGCAAACGAGTCATCGAGAACTTCAAGATTCGCGGTCTCGGCAGCAGCACGCTTCACCTGGCCTACGTGGCCATCGGCCTGCTGGACGGGGTGGTGGAACACAACAACCGCCTCTGGGACATCGCCGCCGCCTGCGCCCTGGTCGAGGAGTCCGGCGCGGCGATCCACTACCTGACCGCGTCGCCCTATCCGCTGAAGGAATTCACCCTCAAGGCCCCGCGGGTCCAATACGTGACCGGCAATGCCGCCACGGTGGCGAAGTTGCGCGAAGTGTTGGGCAGGTAAGAACTGCCGGCACTGCTCAAACCATTTTCGCATTCTAAGGTATCAAAACAGGCAGGGCCCGACCTCCGGGCGGGCCGGATGAATTCAAGAATCCTGACGGGCCGCCCGGAGGTCTGCCCCTACCATTCCGTCCAGAGTTTATGCCTTTGAATGCGAGATGGTATCAAACCGTTACGGCGCCGGTTTCCTGCCAGGTGCGGACGCGTTTTTCGAGGAAGTCGATCCACACGGGTTGGTCGTTGAGGCAGGGGATGTGGGTGAATTCCTCGCCGCCGGATTTTTTGAATTCCTCGGCGCCTTCGACGCGGATCTCTTCGAGCGTTTCCAGGCAGTCGGTGACGAAGGCCGGGGTGATCACGATCAGGCGCTTGATGCCGCGACCGGGGAATTCCTCGAGGGCGTGGTCGGTGTAGGGAGACAACCAGGGCTCGCCGACGAGGCGGGACTGGAAGGTGATCGACCACTTCTTGGGATCCAGGCCGGCCTTCTGGGCGAAAAGTTGCGTGGTGCGCGTGACCTGCGCCTTGTAGCAGGTGGCGTGGGCGGGGGAGCAGGCGTTGCAGCAGTCGGCCACGACCTGACAGTGGGCGTGCGAGCTGTCGGCCTTGGTGAGATGTCGCACGGGAATGCCGTGGTAGCTGAACAGCAGGTGGTCGTGCTCTTGTTTCAGATAAGGATTCGCACTCGTGACAAGGGCGTCGATGTAGTCGGGGTCGCCGTAGTAGGGCTGCACGCATTCGATCTTCATCGCGGGGGCGATCACCGCGGCCTCGCGCCGGACCTTCACGACGACGGTTTCCCAGCTCGACATGGCGTAGTGCGGGTATTGTGGGAAGAGCAGCAGGCGGTCCACGCCCTGACCGACGAGGCGGCGCAGCACGTCGGGGATGGACGGGCTGCCGTAGTTCATGGCCAGCTCGACCGGGAGGGAAGTGCGTGCCTGGAGCTTGGCCTGCACCTGTTTGCTGGTGATGATCAGCGGCGAGCCCTCGGGCGTCCAGATGCTCTCGTAGGCATGGGCGGACTTGGGGGCGCGGAAGCGGCAGATGATCTGCTTGACGAGGAGCGAACGCAGGAAGCCGATCGCGGGCTTGTCGATCACGCGCTCGTCGCCGAGGAATTCTTCCAGATAGCGTCGGACATCCGGAACGGAGGTCGAATCAGGGGAACCGAGGTTGAGCAGCAGGACGGCGGACTTGGACATGGTGATGGGCAAGAGAGGTGCCGGAACGGCGGGCAAAGTCAACCGGAGGTCGGGCGGCGAATTGTCCTCCTGTAGCCGGGGTCGCCGACCCCGGACCGGTCTCGCGACGCCGCTATGAACCGGCGGGCGCGTGCGAGCACGTTGGTCCACAGGGGAAGGATGTCAGGGCAGTTGGCGAGGGACCACATGGACGCATACTACCATGCGGCTTGATAGTCGGGAAATATTGGATTCCGCTATCCGTCATAGGAACCGACTATGGAGCTTCACCAACTGCGCTACTTTCTGGCCGTGGCCCGGACCCGCAATTTCAGCCGCGCGGCCGAGAACTGCCACGTGGCGCAACCCTCGCTGAGCCAGCAGATCAAGAAGCTGGAGGACGAACTGGACGAGCGGTTGTTCGAGCGCAACAAGCACGGGGTGGCGCTGACTCCGGCCGGTGAGCTGTTTCGCGTCCACGCCGAGCGGGCGCTGGAGGAAGTGGAGGCGGCGCGCGAAAAGGTGCGGGAGGTGCGCGGCCTGGTGCGCGGCCGGGTGGTCCTCGGGGCGTTGCCGACGGTGGCGCCGTATTACCTGCCGGCGCGGCTCCGGGCGTTCGCCGAAAAGTTTCCCGGAATCGAGGTCGTGGTGCATGAGGACACGACCGACCGGCTGGTGGCGGCCGTCGTGGGCAAGGAGGTGGATCTCGCGCTGCTCAGCCTGCCGGTGGAGCGGGCGGGAGTGGTGGCGCGGGAATTTTTCGACGAACCGCTGCTGGTGGCGCTGCCGACGGGACACCGGCTGGCGACGAAGCGGCGGCTCTCTCTCGATGATCTGGAGCCCGAACCGTTCATTCTCATGCAGGAAGGACACTGTCTTTCCGGCCAAGCGCTGCAGTTTTGCCGGCTGAACGGCTTTGCCCCACGGGTGAGTTTCCGCAGTGCCCAGCTGGAAACCGTGCTGGCGTTCGTGGCCGAGGGCCGCGGGGTGTCGATCATCCCGGCCATGGCGCGGCGGTCGAGGGACCGGGGCGTGGTTTGCCGCGCACTGACCGGCATGACGCGATCCGTGGGTATGATTTGCCGGTCGGGCCGACCGTTGGCCCGCACGGCGCAGGCGTTGATGAATTTTTTAGCCGCGAGCGGCCAGGGCCTGCGCTATTGATCTGACACACTCTTGGCTGGGCAGGATGGCGCATTTGCACCTAGATTCACGCGGTGCGGCCCTTTCGTTGCCTGAGGACGCACCACCCCAACCCCAACCCATGATTTCCGCCGATCTTGTCCTGGTGATGGCAGTGACCGGTTTTCTCGTCGGCATCCTCGGCTGGTGGTTGCATCGCCGGGCCCGTAGCCGGGTTGCTGAACAGGCAGACCGACGCATCCGCCAGATGTCGGAGCTGATTGACCGGGCGCAATGTGCGCTGTGGGAGGCGGACGTGACTCTCGAGACCAACGACTGGGAGTGGCGTCTCCGCCTTCATCCCTCCGAGTTCTCCCGGCATCTCTTTGGCGAAACCGTGGATGGCAACAATGAGCACATTTGGAGGCATTTCCAGATCGACACCCACGGGCAGATGGACCGCCGTGCCCGTGAAGCCATGGAGCGAGGGCATCCGGGATACCAGCAGGAGTTCCGGGCGGTGCGCGACGGCCGGACCTACTGGCTGCACGAAAATGTCACCATCAACCGCACCGGGCCCGATAATTTTCGGCTGGTGGGGCTGATCACCGACCTGACCGCCCAGCGCGAGGCCGAGACGGCGCGGCGGCAGAGCGAACTGGTGCGGGAAAGCATCCTCGCGCAGGCACAGTGCATGATCTGGCGGGCGACGGTGGAGGACCGGGACGGCGTGCTCCAGTGGCCGCATTTCGATGTCCCCCGCTCGCGACTCTCCGAACTGCTCTTCGGGTCGCAGCGAACGTTCACCGAAGAGCGCGGTTTTTGGGATGAACTGGAGACCCCCGATCAGAAGCAGATGGACGAGCACAGCACCAAGGCGATCCGCGACAACGCCCCCGGCTACGAACAGCAGTTTCGCGTCATCACGAAGGCGGGGCGTACCTTCCATCTCCATGAACTGGTCTCGATCACACGGCTTGGAACCGGCTCGTGGAGCCTGGTTGGCGTCGTCACCGACATCACGGCGCAGACCGAGGCCGAGGAGGCCCAGAAGCGCACGCAGACCACCTTGGAGCATCTGTTGGAGCGGGCCGACTGTCTGTTGTGGCAGGCCACGGTCGAGTTGAGGCCGGAAGAAGTGGAGTGGGACATATCGTGCTACCAGACCGCGTTCACCCGGCGGATATTTGGCGAAGTGCCGCCGCCCACCCAGGTCGGCCTGTGGTATCGCTTTGAGGTGCCGGAACGGCCGGAGATGGACCGGCGCGCCCGCGAAGCCTTGGAGAACAAACGTCCGGGCTACGAACAGCAGTTCCGCCTGATCAAGGAAGGCCAGACCCTCTGGGTGGATGAACGCGTGAGCGTCACACCGACCGGTCCGAACCGGTTTTGGCTGGTGGGACTGGCGACCGATATCACGGTCCGGCGCGAAGCAGAGGAGGCCTTCCGCGAAAGTCAGGAGCGTCTCCGCGGCCTGCTAGACGGGGCGGAATGCATGGTCTGGGACGCGACCGTGCAAAAGCGGCCCGACGGCACACTG
>JAUPWC010000085.1 GCA_030916665.1 Verrucomicrobiota bacterium | reverse complement strand
TGCTCGTAGCCCACGGTCACCATCTGGCCCCACCAGTCGGCCAGCCGGTGGGTGCGCTGCAGGCGGAGCGCGATTTCCTTGTGGGGCAACTTGGCGGCGCCGGCCTTGTCCAGCACGGCAAACCATTCCGCCCAGGTCCGCCCGGTGGCCTTCTTGACGGCGGCGGAGCTGATGCCGCCGTATTGGTCCGCCGCGCGTTTCATGGAGTGCAGCCTAGGCGCCGGAGGAGTCGGTCACAAGACAGATAGGCGGGCGGTGAAATCTTTTTGTTTTCGTGGAGCACCTAAAATGCTAGGGATACCGGCCATGAGCGACGAGAACACGCCCAAGCTCCGCCTGAAGCCCAAGCTGTCTGCCGATCCCGCGGCCGCTCAACCTGTTTCCGCCGACCCGGTGCCACCCGTCGCTGCGCCCGCTGAATCCGCTGCGCCCGCCGGAGAGACGCCCAAGCTGGTGCGTCTGAAACCCAAGCTGGCTCCCACTCCCGAAACGGCGGTGGCTTCTGCTGACCCCGCACCCACGCCCGCACCGGCTGAAGCCGCTCCGGCCGTTCCCGCCGAGCCGGCCCGCCTCAAACCCCGCCTTTCCGCTCCGCCGGTCGAAGCCGCGACGCCGACCCCCGCACCCGAGCCGGTTGCCGCCGCGGAGCCGCCTCCGGTCGCGGAGGCCTCGCCCGAGGTCCAGCCGGCCACCAAGGCGCCGGTCAAATTCGGCCTCAAACCCAAGGCGGCTGAACCGACCCCCACGCCCACTCCCGCGCCCGACGCACCGCCGCCGATCCTCAGCGCGCCGCCCCCGCCCAAGCCGGCGGAAGGGGCCGAAACCCGCAAGGCCACGGCCGCTCCGTTTCCACCTCCCAGCAAGTTTCCGCCGCCTCCCGGTCTTAAGAAAGCGGTGGCCGAGGCGAGCGTGCAGGCGAGCAAGGCTCAGGCCAAAACCGCCAAAGCCGGCGGTTCCAAGAAAAAGCTGATCCTGCTCGCGGGCGGTTTGGTTGCGTTGCTCGTGGTCGGCGGCGGCGGATTTTTCGCCTACCTCCAGTTTACCGCCGAGCCCCCGCCGCCCCCGCCCAAGCCCAAACTGGCGGCCCAACCCGTGACTCCTCAGGGGCAGGCCGTGGCCGCCGCGCAGAAAGCGGTGACGGAGGCCGAGGCTGCCACGGCCCAGCCGGTCAACGAGGTTCTCGAGGAGAATCCCGCGGCGAGCACGGGTCCCGCCACCGCAGCCGATCCCGCACCCATACCGGTTGAGGAAGTCAAACCCGTCGCGCCGCCGCCCCCGCCGCCGCCCAGCGTGGCGTTCCGCGGCTGGGTCCAGAATCTCAAGATCGGCGGCGTGCGCGGAGGGACGAATCCCCGCATCTTCCTGGGTGGCACGTCCTACAAGCCGGGCGATCTGGTGAACCCGCAGCTCGGCATCAGCTTTGAGGGTTACGAAGACGCCACCCGCCTCCTGACTTTCAAGGACAAGACCGGCGCCGTCGTGCAGCACCGGCATTGAGCCGCCGGCGGGTTGCTCAGTCCGCCAACACGCGGCGGATGCCCTGGAGCAGCGCCGGATCGGTGGCGATGCCGAGCACGCCGTTCACCACGAACTGCACGCCGATGCTCATGATGAGGAAGCCCATGATCTTGGTCATGGCATTGACCCCGACCGGGCCGATGAATTTCACGAGCCCGCCCGACATGCGCAGCACGGCGTAGGTCAGGAGCGCCACGGTGATGATGCCGGCCATGATCGCCGCGTAGTCGATCCAGCCGGTGGCGAGCGAGGTGAAGCCGAGCGTCACGGCGATGGAGCCGGGGCCGCTGAGCATCGGCATGGCGAGCGGGGAGAAGGAGATGTCCACCTTGCGGCGCGCGGCCTCCTGCTGTTCGGCTTCGGTGGAGGCGTCGGTGCGCGGCGCGCGCAGCATGTCCATGCCAATGCGCGTGACGAGGATGCCGCCGGCGATGCGCAGCCCCGGGATGGAGATGCCGAAAAAATTCATGATGAACGTGCCGCCGACCAGAAAGCACACGAGGATGGCCACCATGTAGAGACAGCCCTTGAGCGCCTGCTCGCGCCGGCGTTGGTCGCTGTCCCCCTCCGTGATCGCGAGAAAGGTCGGCCCGGCGGACAGCGGGTTGATGATGGGCAGCAGGCCGATCAGCGTGCCGAGATAGATGCCCCAGAGGTGCAGGAGGTCCGACATGGCTTATGACACAGACGAAAATGTCCGGTCAGGGCCACCCTTTTCCTGTCACCACGTGTCCACCGGGCCCTTGGGCACGGGGATGGAGTCGCGGCGCAGCACGGCGGGGTCGTCGTCGCGCATGAACGAGGCGACCATCGGGTCGGGCCGGTATTGCGGTTTCAGTTCGCCGTGCTCGTCGAGGAACTGGGTGCGCCATTGCTCGTAGTGCGCGAGCAGGGCCTCGAATTCGGCGCGCGAGCTGAACTGCGTGACGCCGTTCTTGAATGCTCGCGCCGGGCCGAATCGTTTCGCATACCACGACGCGGGTTTGCGGAAGAGCCGGCAGCCATGGTCTTCGCCGAAGATCTCGATCATGAGTTCCAAGTGCCGGCGCATCACCTGGGCGCGCTCGGGATAACCGGCCTCCGGGCGCAGTTCGCCGGTCGCGAGGTAGTGACGCGTGTCACGGAAGATCCACGGATTGTAGAACGCGCCGCGCCCGATGCTCACGCCGGCGCAGCCGGTCTCGTCGAGCATCTTCTTCGCCGCCTCGGACGTGGTGACGTCGCCGTTGCCGATGACGGGGATGGATTTCACGGCCTCGACGACCTTGCGGATGCCGGCGAGATTGACGGTGCCGCCAAAGCCCTGGGCGCGCGTGCGACCGTGGACAAAGATCGCGGCGACGCCGACATCCTCGAGCACGCGGGCGAGATCGGGCGCAGTCAGGTTGTTTTCATCCCAGCCGAGGCGCATCTTGGCGGTGATGGGAATTTTCACCGCCTCGACCATGCCGCGGACGAGCGCGGCGGTCTTGTCGAGTTCGGTCATCATGGCCGAGCCGCCGCCGACGCTGACGACCTTCTTCACGGGGCAGCCCATGTTGATGTCCACGGCGGCGATGCCGAGCGACTCGACCAGCTGGGCGGCGTCGCGCATCTCCTCGGGCACGGAGCCGAAGAGTTGGACGGAGAGAATTTTTTCCGCCGGGCAGGTCTTGATCAACTGCAGGCCGCGCGGATTTTTCTCGAGGATCGAGCGGGCGTTGACGAGATCGGTCGTCGTCCAGTCCAGGCCGCCGATCTCGCGCACCACGAGCCGGAAGGGCAGGTTGGTGTAGCCCGCCAGCGGCGACAGGAACAGGTTGGACGCGAACTCGTAGCGGCCGATGCGCATGGAGCGCATGGTCACTCCGCTGGG
>JAUPWC010000084.1 GCA_030916665.1 Verrucomicrobiota bacterium | reverse complement strand
GGGCCAAGGCCATGCTCGTGTCATCCCCCAAGCATCTTTGGGAATCGGCCCGCAGCATGCGCACCCGCAACTACTGTCTCGAACACAGGATTCCCGCTTATGTCACTGGCTTGAACGGCAACGTCACGGTCACCTTGAGCGACCAAGGTTATCAGATTGAGACTAAACGCTGACCCAGCCGTTCATCTCAGGTAAGCGACACGCGGAGGACAAGTAACCATGAGTTCGCAAGATTCATCTTCTGGTGAGAGGCTACGGCCGCTGTTCTTTGACAGTGGCAGCGGCGAGCTGCGGGAGCACCCAGTTGAGGTTAGCCTCGGAGTCGAGTTTCAGCAGCTTGCAGGTGCCGACCACGGAGTAGATGACGCCGGCGATCCAGCCGGCGTCCGGGTGACCCACGAAGAACCAGTTATTGCGACCAAGGGCGGTAGGCCGGATGCCGTTCTCGACCCAGTTGTTGTCGATCTCGACGTGGCCCCGGCCGGGCTTCGCATAGCGCGTGAGTTCCGTCCAGCGACCGAGCGCATAAGTGCAGGCCTTGCCGAGGTCGCTCTTGGGCAGCACAGTGAGGCTCTCCTGGCTCAGGCGCTGGGGCAGCCGGTGGAGGATCATCTCCGCGGCGGCCGGCCCGCGCTTCTGCTTGCGCCACACCGCAAAAAGTCGTCTCCGCCAGCCCGAGCTCGCGGCGTAATTTTGCGGATATCTTCCCGCTCTCTTCGAACAGGCGCACCCATTCGGCGCGCTCCTCCGGCGTCGTGCTGATCCGCACCCGCGTTTCCTTGATCAGCGCGACCTTCGCCACACAACGGGGGTTATTGCTGTATTTTCCATTCACCATATCATCCCCAATGAAATTTAACCGATACCCAGTCCCCCGCGTGTCGCTTACGGAGTATTTTCATCGGGCGATTGGTATTATGCCCCGAACAGGAGTGCTGATGAATTGCCGCGCTTCGCGCGATTCGCGGAGTAATCGCGGCATCATCCTTTGCCAAGGCTACGGACGACAGGTAAAGCCGCTCCTACACCTCTCCAAGCCGCAGCACAGGTCAGCCAGCAGCCCCGCAGCGGCTGAAGCTCCGGAGCCCCGCCCCTTGGAATTCTTCTCCCCTCCATCATGACCCTGACCCCACCAATCCCACCCACCCGCCAGAGGAAATTCCACCCGCTCATCCTGTTCCTGGCGCTCGCCCACGCCACGACCGCTTCGGCCGCGCCGACGCACCTATTCGTGCCCGGCCACGGTCTCACCGACCGGACCTCCGGCGTGGACCGGACCGCCCAACAACTGCTCGACGAATGCGAGGCCACCGGCCCATGGATGCGTCTCATCGAAATCGCCTACGATTGGGGTGATCTGGAGGGAGAGCCCGCACCGGACGGCACCCGCACCTGGAAAGCTGAAGGTCTCACCAAGATTCGGCAGGATGCCGAGACTTGCGCCGCGCGCGGCAAGTATCTTCGCGTGATTCTCCAACACCGCTACGCGCACTTCCCCGCGTATATGAGGGAGGGCGACCGCCACTCTTTCTCCATCCGGGACAATACCCCCAACCCCGGCGAGGCGCCGCCGCGCGTGATCAAGCTGGATCAGACCGAGAGTCTGGAACTGCTGGAGGGACTTTACACCCAGGTGATCACCACCTTGCAAGGCAGTGCCGCCGCCCGCCGGGGTTTCTACGGCTTCGTGATCCAGGAGACCTCCCTCGGCGAGTCCCCTTACCTCGACCGACCAATCGAGACCGCTTGGTATGCCAACCTCCGCGTCTTTCATCAGTGGCTCGGCGACCATCTCAAGGATTTCGACGACGTGGCGCCTCGCGGCCGGCTCTTCTGGCAGATGACCAACTTCCCCGCCCGGGAGGTCCCGACCATCATCGCCCAACTGCCGCCGGGCGCCGGCCTCTGCGGCCCGGACACCTTCCCCCGCGAGCCCGTGAGCCACGCCAAGGATACCGGAAAGGCCACCTACGGCGGTCTCTCCAAAGCCTACGACGCCCTGCGCCAGCGCACGGACCGGCCCATCTCGCTGCATGTCTACCATGGCAACTACAACACCGATCGCGCCCCATTCCTGCCCGATGCGATCAAGGGTGTGCAGCCGATCTGGACCGACACGAATCTTCCCGCCGCCAACGGCCTGGACAACAAGGATGCCGGCGACGGCATCGCCAATTTCCTCGGCTGCGTGAGCGCCGGCCGGCGCCCCGACACCCTCGCCGTGCACAATATCATCTGGTCATCGGCCAGCGGCACGCTCCGCCCCTTTGCCGGCAAGCCGGCCGGACATAAGCCCGCCCGGGGCGAAGCGAGCCCGGGCCAGCCGGCCGGCGCCTACGGCTGGCCGCAGGTGAAAGCCTGGATGCAGCACTCCGGCCAGTTCCCCCAATCGGACGCCGCCGGCGGTTGCACCGCCACCGTGCCGACCGGGATCAACTGACCCGGACTAAGTCCATTTATATCGCACCTATCATCGGCAATCCCCGCCGGATCTTCACCCACCCACTCTTATGACTCCACAGCGGTTCACTCTTATTGCCGCCCTGGCGCTCGCCTGGCTGCCGGCCCCGGCCGCCGAGCCTGCGCGACTCTACCTCGCGAACGACGACCATACCGACTACATGTGGACGGCCGACGCCGGCACCTACGGCCGGGTCTTTGTCGACCAGCTCGACTATTACCTCAAGCTCACCGAGGAAACTCTCGCAAATCCACCGCCCTATCAGAGCCGGTTCAACACTGACGGCAGCCTCTGGCTCTGGGAATACGAGCGCCGCAAGTCGCCCGCCGAGTTCGCCCGGGTCATCGAGCGGCTCAAGAGCGGGCATCTCAGCGCCCCGCTCAACGCCGTGGTTTCCTGCTATGGGGCGCAGCCCACGGAGGCCGTCCTGCGCGGCATGTATTTCGCCGGGCGCCTCGAACGCCGCTTCGGCCTGCGTTTCACCCAGGCCGGGGCGATGGAGAACCAGACGCTGCCGCTCGGCCTCACCTCGCTCTGGGCGGGCGCCGGGGCCGAGTTCAGCTGGAAGGGTGTCTGCGGCTG
>JAUPWC010000083.1 GCA_030916665.1 Verrucomicrobiota bacterium | reverse complement strand
GCAGCAACCCGGCCCTTGCGGACCACGTTCATGTGCAGCCCACCCGAGCCGAGAACCGAGCCATCATCGGGATCACGCGGAGTGGGATCGTCCCAGAACATTTGATAGCCGCCGTCGAACGTGAACTCGCCGAGGCCGTACACGTAGGCGAAGATGAGGTCGGTGTTAATCTCGCAGTTCACCGAGCGCGCCGGGTTATTCGGGGTGATGGAGTACTTCACCACCATGGAGCCTGAGACATAGGCCGAGAGGAAGAAGACGGTCTCGTCCAGTTCGTTCACGACCTTGAAGGCGTGCGCAGGGAAGGCCGGGGCCTCCTCCATGTCGTACTGGGAGAAGACGGCGAGGACGGGCAAGGGCGGAGCGGCGGGCTCAACCGCACCGACAAGGATGTTGCCACAGCCGATCTGCAGCATCTCGGCATCGGAACAGGTACGCTCGAAATTCACGAGGCGACCAGCGGCGCAGTCGCCCGAGCGAATCCACTGCGTGCCGCGACGGCGGACGAGCGGACCTTGGTGGCGGGCGATGAAGTTCTCGACTCGAGTCCCGCCCAGAAGGAAACGCTCCAGATCGTGCCGCCCAAGGATCAGGGGCGACATCTCGCCGCCCGTAAAGGCGGGTTGGCTGGGGTGGTTGCGGATCATGCGAGTTTCGTCGGGTACGGGTTCGTATCGCCGTAGCTGTCGCGGGACTCCAGCCACTGTGTGGCGCCGATCTCAAGGTCGGCGATCTCGCAGGCACCGTTGAACCGGGCGGTGCGGATCGCCTCCATGTACTCGGTGTACATGAGCTGCTTCAAGTCGGCGTTCTGGGTCAGGGAGACGGAGATGTCGCCAGCGAGCCGATACGCCACGGCCTCGGCAAAGTCATCTGGGTACTCGTCGGCGGCAACCGCCGCGACCACCGGGGGACCGGCACTGTAGGGGATGGCCACGAGGACGGGCTTGCGGATGTAGCGGAGCGTGACCTCGGCATCGCGCAGGTAGAGACGGTTGCCCTGCTGCTCGTACGGCACGGCGTAGTTCTCGACGCCGACGGAGAGAATGCGCAGGCAGTCGGAGGGCAGCGCCGCGTAGTGCGTCCACGGATCAAGGGCGGTCGTCGTGGTGCCGGTCAGGTCCTCGAAGTCCTTGAGAAAATGCCAGACGTGACTACGGGCGACGAAGTGCAGGGACTTCGGGAACTGCTCCTGCACCAAGGTGCCCTCCTTCGTCGTATCCCCGGTGTAACTCGTCACCGTGCGACCGCCGATTTTCAGGAGCGCCGAGTTGCAAATCTGGGTGGGTGTTTGCGGCATGGGAAAGAGAAAGGCCCTGTCGCGGGATTAACCACGACAGGGCCGGAACTTCAAGCCTTAACGGACACCTTAGTTCTGCATGTACTCGATGTACACGAGAACCTCGATGCCCGCCGTCAGCGTCGCGCCCGCCGTGGTCAGCTGGACGGTGGTCTCACGGGTGGTGAGACCGCCCGCGCCGAGGAGGCGGGTGGCGCAGATCGGGGTGACCGCAGCGGTGGCGTGGGCCGTGGCCGCGCACAAGTTGGCGGCACCAGCAGCCGTGAGGGCCGTGGAGCCGTCTTCCTTGACGAGGGCGTAGTCCGTGCCAGCCGCGAGCGTGACATCGGTGCCGAGGGCACCCGTGATGATCGCACCTCGGAGAACGCGGGCGTTCTTGGGGATCTTGACCATCTGGATGACCTCGCCGGTGCCAGCCGCCGTGGAGGTCCACGTGCCGAAGACCGCATGAACGCGGCCCCCGTCAGTGTTCAGACCGTTCGACAGCTCGTAGCTGGTGCCAGCGGCGAGTGCGCGGGCCTTGGTGATTTCAACCGAATAGGAAGTAGCCATGGTAGTGAGTTATTGATGGTTGATGGTTGGCTTGTCCTTATTCGGCGCAGCCGATGCGGGCAAGGTTCTCACCCCACATGCGCGTGCCGCCCAGACCGAGCTTCACGTAGATGTACGGGATGTTCTTCTTGGCCGGGAGACGCCACATGTCGGCAGTGATGTCCTGCGAGATGGCGATCTTCACGGCGCGGGGCTTGAACACGAAGCACGAGCGGATCGTGCTGTTCAGGGGAAGGCGCTCACAGTGGATGAACTTGAAGCCCATGAAGGTCGTGACCGCGCCCTCGGACAGGCTCTTGCGCACCGCGTAGTCCGAGTTGATGACCTCGTCGATGCCGAGGAGATCTTCGAACTGCTTGGCAGCGATGAAACACGGCAGCACTTCCTCTTGGGAAATGCCGTACAGCTTCATCATCGTGGTGCGAACCGCCTTCAGCTTCTTCAGGGTGAGCCCCGAGGAGGCGCCGGTCGTGCCGGTGTAGCGGTAGTCCACGTCGATGCCTTCGGTGCCAGCCTCCAGATTGTGGTACGTGCTGCCGACATAGCCGCCAGCGGCGTTGGAGACGGAGCCGACGGTGACATCGTCCGCGTTGTTGGTGGCGAAGGCGACCGTGGTCGCACCCGCCTTGCCCGTGTAGGCCGTGGCCGTCAGGGTGTTGATGATGACATCATCCACCTTGCGGTTCGCGGAGGCGACGAGCGCCTGCATGTACGAGGAGGTCGGATCGGTGGCGACACGGACGAGATCCTTCTCGTCAATGGCCTTGCCCTGATCGTAGTCCGCGAGACCCACCCGACGGCGGTCGTGCGCGATTTCGGACATCGGGTTGTCGCCGTAGCGGGTCGTGACGAGCGAAAGGTCGTCGGCGAGGCCGATGCGGTCGTAGTAGTCGAACTCGGAGGCCTGACGCACGACTTCAACGTACGGGCGCAGGATCGAGGTGCTCTGCTGGAAAGCCTGCTCAAAGCCAGCCTTGAACTGGTTGATGTAGGCCTTTTCAATTTGGTTGCTCATGGCAAAAGAGAGGTAGGGTTACCTGACAGAATTGGTTTTGGTCGAGGGGTTATCCTTGCGGGCCTCTCTGCGTGCGTCGCCACGCCAGCATCGTCACTGGTGAGCCAAGGACGGCAAAGCCGCTACCCCCGACGGAAATCGGATTTAGCGGCTCGCCGTGTGCAAATCAAGCACAATCTACTTTTCGTCGTCGGGATAGGCCAGCTTGAACAGCTTGTCCTTCTCCGCGACCACGGCCTCGTGCTGCGGGTGGCTGTGGTCCCAAAGGGCCTTTTGCTTCGCCTCGCTGCGGTTGAACTCCTGCAGCGCAGCCTGCGCCTGAGCGGCGGTCTTCGGGTCACCGCCACCGCCCATGCCCGAGCCTCCGCCATTGCGGGGGGAGTCATCGGACAAAGCCTGTCCTACCTTCGAGAAGAAGGCGACGACTGCCGGGTGGTTGCCAGCGCCGGTCTCTTCCAGCCACTGGACCAGATTCGGGTCCTTGAACTGCTCAAGGGCGAAACGGGCGAAGTTCACCTTCGTGTCGAACTCAGCCCCAAACTGCTCCTTCAGCTGCGCCGTCCACTGCTTCTGCTGCTCCTCCTGTGCCTTGGCGCGGGATTGGATCGAGCCGAACTAGTCGGCCAGATACTGGCCTATCAGGGCCTCGGCGGCGGCTTTTTGAACGTC
>JAUPWC010000082.1 GCA_030916665.1 Verrucomicrobiota bacterium | reverse complement strand
CAATCTCCGCTTCAAGAAAGTGCAGGCCGACTGGGGCCTCGACCACGCGAGCGTCAGCTTTGGCTCGGCGTCCGCCGACTTTGACCACGACGGCGACCTCGACCTCGTCTATGTGAACCACGAGGACAACGTCAGCCTCTACCGCAACGACTGCCCGGCGGGCAACAGCCTCGTGGTTGAACTCCGCGGCCGCGGCGCCAACACGCGCGCCGTCGGCGCCACCGTCCTCGCCTCCACCGCGCAGGGCCGGCAGACGCGCCGGCTCACCGTGGCCCGCGGCGCCCTTTCCTCCTCCGAGGCCATCGCGCACTTCGGTCTCGGCGCCGATGCCGCCGTGCAGGCGCTCGAAATCCGCTGGCCCGACGGGCAGGTGCAGCAACTCGGTGCCGTTCCCGCCAACGCCCGCTACATCGTCACCGAGCCCGCCACCGCGGCCAAGCCGTCCCCGGCTGTCGCCAACCGTCCGGCCGACCATGGCCTGCTCGGCGACCAGGCCGTCGCCCTCGGGCTCGACTACGTTAACCAGGAACGCGTGTTCAACGACATGCGCCGGCCCGCCCAGTCCCTCCTGCCCAACCGCATGAACACCCTCGGTGGCGGCGTTGCCTGGGGCGACGCCAACGGCGACGGCCACGCCGACCTCTTCTTCGCCGGCCCCGCCGGCCAGTCCTGCGGCCTCTACCTCAGCGACGGCGCCGGGCGCTTCTCCCGCTCGCGCCAGCAGCAGCCGTGGGACGACACCATCGAGCGCGAGGCCATGGCCGCGGTCTTCCTCGACGTGGATCGCGACGGCGACCTGGACCTGCTCGTCACCGCCGGCAGCACCGAGCCCGACAAGGGCAGCGATCTGCTGCGCAGCCGGCTCTACCTCAACAAGGGCCATGCGCGTTTCACGGCCGCCGCCCCGGAGAGTTTCCCGTCTCTTCCCGTGAGCTCAGGCATCGTCGTGGCCGGCGACTACGACCGCGATGGAGACCTCGACGTCTTCATCGGCGGCCGCGTCGTCCCCGGCGAATACCCGACCACGCCCGAATCGCAACTGCTCGAGAACCGCAACGGCGCCTTCGTGGACGTGACCGACACCGTCTGCCCGGAGCTCCGCAAGGCCGGCATGGTGGCCGCCGCGCTCTGGACCGACGCCGATGCCGACGGCCGCCTCGATCTGCTGGTCGCAGGCGAGTGGATGCCGCTGCGCCTTTTCCGCAACACCGGCGAGGGCCGGCTCGCGGAGGCCACCGCCGCCGCCGGGCTCGACGGACTGACGGGCTGGTGGAACTCGCTCACCGCGGCCGACGTCAACCACGACGGCCGGATCGACTACATCGCCGGCAACCACGGCCTGAATTCCAAATACCACGCCAGCGCCGAACACCCGACGAGCATCTACTACGGCGACTTCGAGGGCAACGGCCGCTGCGAGATCGTCGAGAGCGAGTTCGAGGGCGACAAGCTCTACCCCGTGCGCGGTCGCAGCTGCTCCTCGCGCGCCATGCCGAGCCTGCGGACGAAGTTCCCAACGTTCCGCACTTTCGGCGCCGCGCTGCTGCCCGAGATCTACCCGCAGGAGAAGCTCAACACGGCGCTGCAGCTGCACGCCACACAGCTCGCCTCCGGCGTGTTGCTCAACACCGGCGACGGGCGCTTCGCCTTCAAGCCCTTCCCGCGCCTCGCCCAGACCTCGCCGATCTTCGGCACCGCTGCTGCGGATTTCAACGGCGACGGTCACCCCGACATCGTCGCCGTGCAGAACTTCCACGGTCCGCAGGTCGAGACCGGCCGCTACGACGGCGGCATCGGCCTGCTCCTCCTCGGCGACGGCACCGGTGCCTTCACGGTCGCGCCCGCGCAGGTCAGCGGTGTTCACCTGCCCGGCGAAGGCCGCGGCGTCGCTCTGGGCGACTGGGACGGCGACGGCCGGCCCGGCCTCGTCATCACGCGCATCAACGAACCCGTGCTGGCGCTCGCGCCACGCCCGGCGTCCGACGGCCGTGCGTTGGCGGTGAAACTCACCGGTGCCCCCGGCAACCCCGATGCCATCGGCGCGCGCCTCACCGTGCGCTACACCGATGGCACGAGCTGCGCCGCTGAGCTGGCCGCAGGCTCAGGTTACCTGTCACAGTCGGAACCGCTCGCCTTCTTCTCCCACGCCGCCGGCAATGCGCCCGTGGGCCTCGACGTGATCTGGCCCGACGGCACGCGGACGAGTCACGCCGTGCCGGGCGGAGCCAAACGCATCGTGCTCACGCGCCCGAACTGACGACAGCGGTTGTTACAGGGCGGGGTCTCCGAACCCCGCCTTTGTTCATTGGTGATATCGTATTCAAGGCGGGGTTCGGAGACCCCGCCCTGCACCTGTCGACAACACAGCTACCGCAAGCGGGCTTCAGCCGTGCTTCTGCCAGTCGAGCTTGTGGGCGTCCACCCAGCGGTAGTGGTCGGCGTATTTGAGACCGGCGGAGGAATTTTCATCGAGGATCACCGTGGCGCGCTCGTGCCACTGGAGCATCGAAGCCGGGCAGATGGCGGAGAGCGGGCCCTCGACCATCGCGCTCACGGCGCGACACTTCGCCGGACCGAAGGCCAGCAGAAGCAGGCGGCGCGCGTCCATGATCGTCCCGACGCCCATCGAGATGGCGTGGCGCGGCATCTTGGAAAAATCGCCGAAGACCGCGCTGTTGTCGCGCAGCGTCTGCTCGGACAGGATCTTGATCCAGGTCCGGCCGCGCAGCGAGCCGGTGGGCTCATTAAACCCGATGTGGCCGTTGCGGCCGAGGCCAAGCAGCTGCAGGTCGATGCCGCCCGCCTCGCGGATGCGCTGCTCATAGTCGCGGCACTCGGCGTGCAGATCGGCGGCGGTGCCGTCGGGCACATGCGCGCGCCGCGGGTCGATGTTGATGTGCCGGAAAAGATTCTCGCGCATGAACCAGCGGTAGGACTGGTCGTGCGTGGCGGGTAGGCCGACGTATTCGTCGAGGTTGAAGGTCGTGACGCGGCTGAAGTCGAGGCCGTCGTTCT
>JAUPWC010000081.1 GCA_030916665.1 Verrucomicrobiota bacterium | reverse complement strand
GCCGCTCATGCGCGAGGAAATTTCCGGCGGGATGTATTGTTCGCCGGCATGCACCCGGCGGATCGCCTCGAGCAGGCGCTCCAGCGGCATATCCTTCACGACGAACCCGCGCGCACCGGCCCGGAACGCCTGGAAGACCTCCTCGCCGCTCGCGTAGTTGCTGAAGACCAGCACGCACACGTCGCCGAAATCGTCGCGCAGCCGGCGGATCACCTCGGGACCGTTCATGCCCGGCATGCGCAGGTCGAGCACGACGACGTCGGGCCGGTGCTGGCGGTAGCACGTGAGCGCGTCGGTGCCGTTGTCGGCCTCGGCCACGACCTCCATGTCGGGTTCGCCGTTGGCCGCGGTGACGAGCCCCATGCGCAGGACGATATGGTCGTCCACGAGCAGGATCCGGATTTTGCGCGCCGGGGCGGTCATACGACGGGCAGCGGGTCGCGCACCGCGACGGACACGACGGTGCCCAGGCCCGGCGTGCTCTGGATCTGCAGGTTTCCTCCGATCTTCTCGGCGCGGCCGCGCAGGCCGCGCAGGCCGAAATGGCCGAAGCCGTTGCCGAGCACCGCCTGCGGCACGAAGCCGTTGCCGTCGTCCGCAACGCGCAGGGCGACGCCACCCGCCTCGTAGATGAGCGTGATGGTGATGGTGCGCGCGGCGGCGTGGCGCACGGCGTTGGTGATGGCCTCCTGCGCGATGCGCAGCAGGTGGTGCTTGGTGGCCGGCGCGAGCTCGGCCGGCGTTCCCTCGATGGCCACCTGCACCTCGGCGGCGCCGGGGTCGATGAGCGCCGTGATCTTCCCGAGCGCTTCGCCGAGCTCGGTGCCCTCGAGGATGGGCGATTCCATGTCCCACACCGCGTGCTGCACCTCGTGGCGGGTGAACGACACCATGTTGCGGGCGACGCTCAGGCGGGCGCGGACCGGCTCGGCCAGGCCGGGCAGCTTGAGGGTGGCGTCGAGGTGCAGCATCAGGCCGCTGAGGCCCTGCTGCACGCTGTCGTGAATCTCGCCGGCGAGGCGGTTGCGCTCGGCCAGCGTGGCGGTCTGGCGCGTTTCCTCGTTGAGGCGCTGCATGGCCTGGCGCAGCTCCGCGGTGCGTTCGGCCACGATCCGCTCAAGCGCGAGGTTCAGGGACCGGGCGCGCCGGGTGGTCCGGCGCAGCAGCGCGTAGAGCAGCGCCGCGAGCCCGAACGCGTAGCCCGCGTAGGCATACCAGGTGCGATACCAGGGCGGCGCGATCTCGAAGGCGATGGTCAGCGGCGGGCCGGCGATGACGCGGCTGCCGGTCAGGCTGGCCTCAAGCAGGTAGCGGCCCTCCGGCAGGTTGGTGAGCGTGAGCAGCGAGCCGTTGCCGACCGCCACCCAGTTTTCGCTGCCACGGTGCAGGCGGAATTCGTAGGCCGGCGGCTGCCGCGAGGCGTAGCTCCCGGCAAAGAAGCGGAACACCAGGCTGTTGTCCTCGTGCGCGAGCACGGGCAGCGCGGGCACCGGGCCGGGCTGGGCGAGGAGTTCGCGGCCGGCGCGGCCGACGGTCAGCGAGACGAGATTTGGCCGGAAGACCGGTCGCGGCGTCGTCTCGAAATTGCGGTTCAGATGGTAGAGCGACTGGCCGGTGACGAGCCACACGTCGCCGGGAGCCAGCAGTTGCGCGAGCGGGAAGCGGTCGTTGATGCGGCCGAACGTGCTGGCATCGAACACCGGCCGCCCGTCCTGCACGCGCATCGTGAGCAGCCCGTCGTCGTGGGTCGCCCAGACCGTGCCGTCGGCATCCTGCCGGAAGCGGTTCACGGCGAAGGGGGCCTGGTCGAGCAGCCGCCCCAGCTCGGGTCGCGGGATGAGCTTTTCCTCAGCTTCGTCGAAATAGATCCGGCCGTCGGGCACGCCGGTCAGCGCCACGAGGTCGCCCGCCCAGCCGATGTTGATCCAGCGGGAGGCCTTCCAGGGAAACTCCTCGAAGACGCGGACCTGCAGGCGTCCGTTTTCCTGCAGGCGCACGCGCGCGGCGCGGTTCGGGCCGAGTTCCATCCAGGCGGCGCGGCGGGTGCCATGCACGATCATGGGGTAACCCACGCCGGGCACCCGGGCCGCGCATTCCGTCCAGCGACCATCGGTGCGGCGCAGGGCGGTGATCTCCGTCGCACCGATCGCATACAGGATTCCGTCCGCATGGATCAGGCGGGCCACATCCAGGCCGTCCAGCACCTGCTCGAATCCGCCGGTGGCGCTGCGCACATGTAGTCCCTGGTAGGTGCCGATGAGGAGTTCGTCCCCGACGGTGGCGATCGCCCACACCGCCGAGGCCGGTTGGTCGGGCATCAGCTGGAAGCGCGTGGTCTCGCCGGGCCGGCCGTCCAGCGCGGTGTAGAGCCGGCCGCCCGAGGCGACCACGATGCGGTCGTTCCACCGCACCACCTGGGGCCAGCTCAACGGCAGACCCTGCCGCTGGCCGAACACGGTCAGCGGGCTGTTGTAGAGGATTTTCTCCAGGCCGGTTTCGTTCGCCACCCACAGCACCCCGTCCTCGTTCGAGGCCAGATCGGTCACGCGGTGGTAGTCGGAGGTGGTCAGGGCGGAGAGGATCCGGCCGTCGGGGGCGGCGATATAGACTCCGGCGCCGCTGATCGCCGCGGCGATGTTGCCGTCGGGCAGGCGGACCAGCGCGGTGATGCGGCCCAGCGCGCTCTCGCCCAGCGGACCCGGAAACGCGGAAAAATTCCTGCCGTCGAAAAATCGCAGCAGGCCCGCGACATTGCTGGTGAGCACGCGGTCCGCGTCGAACGCGGTCACCTGGTCCACCTCCGCGCCCTCGGGCACCGGTCCGTGGAGGCTCTCCACCGTCTGCTGCGCCGCATCCACCGCGCAGACGCCGAGCCGGTAGGACGAGACGTAGAGCCGGTCCCCGATCAGAAACATGCGGGCCACGCCCGGGATTTCCACAAAGTGCTGCCGGCCGGTCCGGCGGTCCCAGTGGATGATGCCGTTGAGGCTGGAAAAATACGCGCCGGTGGCGGTGGCGAGAATGTCGTCAAAGTTCGACTTGAGCGCCCAGACGGGCGCATCCGCCGGCACCAGCGGCTGCGGGCGGAGCTTGCCGGCCTCGAGGCGGGCGAGACCCCAGGTGCCGAAGGCGCCGTAGAACGCATCGCCGGCCGGGCTGAATTCCAGGCGCTCCATCACCGTGCCGCTGCCTTCGCGCTCCGCGATGTCGATCCAGGTGGTGTCGTTCAGCACGATGCAGGAGCCGGCGCGCGCCACCGCGATGCGGCCGAGCGGATCGAAGCCCAGGCGCATGCCGCGCGAGGCGTTGCCGATTTCCTCGAACGAATAAAAGCGCGTGAACGGCAGGCCGAGTTCGCTGCCCGGCACGGTCTCGGCCGCTCCGGCTGCTGCGGCCGCGAACAGCACCGCAACCACGCCCGCCCGCAGCCGGCTGCGGAAAGGCAACCGGCGCGTCGGATCGGGTCGGCCACCCGCGCCGCCGGCTGGCGCGGATGCACTGGCACCACGGAGGGGCATGGGGCAAAAATTCCCGCACGCGGATTCCCGGCGCAAGATGTTTCGCGGTCGCACGCTATGACCTAGGTTATACGCGAGGTTAGGACATTTGGCACCTTGCTCGCGCCCGGGGGGCTGCATGCCTCGGAGGCGTGCCCACGGTCGTCGCCGGCAATCGAATTTTCACCACCCGCGTCGGGGCGGTGCGCCCGAGCGCGGCACGCAACCGGGTGGGAACCGGCCCCGCGCCGGATCTGCCGACGGCGGGCACCGGCTTTGCGACGGCCGGTGCCATTCTCCAGCGTTACGACCAGGGACGGTCCGGTCTGGAGGAAGCCGTGTTGGAACTCTTCCACGGCGGCATTTCGCCCGCGCATGCGGAGATCGCGGCGCGGCGGCTCTTCGGCCCGACCGCCGGTCTGGCGGAACTCGCGGCGCGCGCGCACGACCTCCGCCGCGGAATCACGGCGTGGCTCGACCGCCCCCTCGCGCGCGGACAGACCTGCGTGTTTCTGCAAGCGGTGACGATCACCCGGAAGTCGGCGCCGGGTCAGCCGGAAACCGAGGTGCAGGCCGCCGTCGGTGTCGATCCGCACGGTGGCATCGAGGTGCTCGGCATCGCGTCTTCGTCGTCGGGCAACTGGGACGGTCTGCTCGGCGGCCTGCGTAGACGCGGCCTCCCAGGCGTGGAGCTGTTTGTGGGCGACAGCGGGCCCGGCGTGTGGAGCGCGGCCCGGACGCACTTTCCGCATGCCCGGTATCAGGTCTGCCTCGCGCGCCTGGAGGAGCTGATGCTCTACAAGGTGCCGGCGGCGCAGGTCCACGTCGTGGTGGATGCCTTCGTTGCGCTGCGCGGCGCCGCCAGCGCCGGAGAAGCGCGAGCCGTGATCGCCGCTCTGCGTCCGAAGCTGCACGAGAGCTTCGCCGCGGCGGCGTTGCTGGATGAGGCCGGCGACCACCTGTTCACCCATCTGGCTTGGCCGGCGGCGCAGCAGGCACACCTGCGCGACGCCAGCTTCCTCAAGAAACCGCTGGGCCACCTGCGCACCCGGGTGCGCCTGCTCGGACCAGGCCTCGACGACGAGGCGCTCGTGCTCCTCCTGGCCGCCCGGCTCCGCCAGACCTGGCCCGCCGAGACGCACCGGCGCTTCAAAGCGCTCGTCCGTCCGGAGGTCTGAACTTATTCTCCGGTCTTCAACCCTTCGCCGATCGCGTAGAATTGTCCACCCGCGACGTGGTGGATGGTGCGCCAGGCGGGATCGGCCTGATCGAATTGCCAGCGGCCGTTCCGGAACACCCGGCTGTCGGCCCACGCGCCGACAATCTCACCGATGAAGAGATCGTAGTGTTCCTGGTTGTGCGGCTCGGGCACCACGCGGCAAAGCAGCCAGGCCGCGCAACCCGCGACGAACGGCTCGGGGTGCCCGTCGATCCGGAACAGCTCCACGCCGCAGCGCGCCAGCTTGTCGGGCGTGTCGTTCAGGCTCGTGCCGCCGACCGCGCAGGTCAGCGCCAGCTGCGCCACCGTCGGGATCTGGATGACGAAGCGCCCGCTGGCCTCGATCAGCCGGCGCGTGGCCGTTTCGCCGTCGATGGTCGCGGTCAGCTGCGGCGGCTCGAAGTTCAGCGCGCAGACCCACGCCGCTGCCATGACATTGTCCACGCCCGCATGATGCGCCGACACCAGCGTCGTGGGCCCGTGGTTGATCAGCCGGATGGCCTTTCCGAGTTCGACCGGAGCGAGGTGGGTTTTCATGGGCCGGAAAGGTGCCGCTTCCGTCTGGATTCGCGAACCCGGATATTTGTTCACCCGGTGGCGGGTGGCGCGGCCAGCGGCGATGCTGCGCCGGTGTCGTTCACGCGGACGCGGTGGGCGAGAAGGATGCTGACGAGCCCGGCGGCGACCGCCACCCAGCCCAGCCAGTTGAAATGCAGCAGGCGGCCGTCGGGTTGCTTCGTCACGATCCAGCCGCCCAGGGTCGAGGCGAGGCCCGAGGCCAGGTCGCGGGCGCAGCTGCTCAGGCTCAGAAAGGCCCCGCGCCGCGACGACGGCACGGCCAGCGTCATGATGGCCTGCGCGGGGACGAACCGCCCGCTCGCGAAAATGAAGAACAATCCGGCGAGCCCGAGCGTCGCCCAGACGGGCAACGCCCCGGCGTTGGCGATGGCCAGGATGATGAGCGAGGCCGTGAGCACCATGATGGTGAACACCCGCTGGCGGCCGTGGCGGTCCGCCAGGCGGCCCACCTGCGGCGCTGTCACCACGCTCGCCGCGCCGCCGATCATATAGACGAGGAAGAGGTATTTCTCCGGCAGGGCCAGATCGCCCACGAGGTGCGGCGACAGGAGCGGGATGATGCTGAAATGGCCGAGCACCATCACGGCCATGAAAAGGATCGCGCGGCCGGCATTGGCGTCGCGCATCAGTTCGCGGAAGGCCCGGCCGCGGTGCTCGCCGCTTTGCAGATGGCCGCGCACCGGGGGCACGAAGCGAAACACCAGCAACCACACGACCGCGCCGACCGCCGCAACCACGTTGAAGGGAGCCCGCCATTCCCACAGCTGGGCCAGCTGCAGGCCGACCGGCACGCCGATCGCCGCGGCGACGGCAAACGCCGTCATGACGATGCCGATCCCGGCCGCGCGGCGCTCGGGCGGCACGAGGTCGCTGACAATCGCCAGGCAGAGCGAGCCGGAGATGCCGCCGAACGCCCCGCCGACCGCGCGGGCGACGAGCAGCATGGTTGCGTCCGTCGCGAGACCGCAGAGCAGCGTGGCCGCGGTGAAGCCCGCATACACCCACAGCAACAGGGTTCGCCGGTCGAACCGGTCGATGAAGGGCGCGCCCAGCAGGCCGACGACGCCCGCCGCGATGGAGTAGGCGGCGACCAGCGCGCTGAACCGGCCCGCGCCCAGGTCCAGCTCGCGCATCAGCTGCGGCGCGAGCGGCATCATGATCATGAAATCGATGATGTGGGTGAACTGGATCGCCGCCAGGATCAGCAGGATCGAGCGTTCGGACGGGTGGCGCGACATCCCGCCAGTCATTCACGACTTCGTGCGCAGCGCAACCCGGCGGCCGGCGCAGACCGCCGCCCTGGCGGCGCCGCCGAGATCCTGTTCCGCATCACCCCCTGCGCACCACAATGTCGGTGATCGGCAGCCGGGCGAACTCCTCCGGCAACTCCGCCTCCTGCGCATTGAACACCAGCACATCCCGAACGGTGCGGTCGCCGGCGAACCGGATGTCCACCCGCTGGCAGCCCATGCCGGACTCGGGTTGCTGCACGAGCCGCACGCGCCACTTCTTTTCGAGAGTCACACGCATGGTCGGGCGGTCACGGCTTCTTCATGCCCACATGGAAGCCCATCTCCTTTCTCGTCACCTCCGGTGGCGCGAGAAGAGGACGCAGCTTTTCGTAGACATCTCGCAGGATCACATCGTGCGTGACGAGTTTCTTGTCCACCTCCGCCAATCGCTTCATGATCACGGCGCTGGTCATCAGTTCTTCCCGCATCCGCACGAAGGCACGCACGACATACACGCTCATCGCGACGGCCCGGGGCGATCTGAGGATTGTGGCCGTCATGATCGCCCCATGTTCTGTGAAGGCCAGGGCGGCCTTGCGGCGGCCACCGCGCGCTGAGGGCTTTGATATCACAGTTTGTGATATCAAAGCCGCATACTCCTCGTGACCAAGCTGCAAGATGAAGTCGGGTGGGAACCGTCATAGGCCATCCCTTGTTCGAATGGTCCTTTCGTTTGGCTAACGCGTAAGGCGCCTGTGCAGTCCTTCGTCCAAATCCTCCGCTTGGACGACACCGCTGTATATCTTCGCGGCCAGATCCCCGATTCTTGCGCGTGGCGACTCCGGGGGAAAGGTCGTCTCGACCGAGAGATCCCGCTTACGAAATTTTCGACAGTATCGCGTCAAAGCGTTGTAGGCATCAATGACTACGTTGTGCGATTGTCGGCGGTCCCGGTCAGCCGCTTCCATTTCTGGTTCCTCGCTGCCATGTCTCTCGTTCGCCGGGATAATTGCCTTCGGGCGCCCGGGAACCCAGAGTTGTGGTGGATACGAGCCTGGTGTAGCGGACGGACGCTCGAACGAGGTTGCACAATAACTGGCGCGCGTTCTGGACTTCCTCGCTATCGGCAGACCCGATTTCCGAAACTTCGGCATCAAGCCGCTCAAGCAGGGTGTATCCCTCCGGCAGCATTTGCTATCGCACCCGATGCTCCATGGCGAATTCCGTTAGCTCGACCGCAAATTGGTCGAGATCGCTTTTTTCAGGGAGATTAAAGCGCGGGACGGGTTCACCCGCAGCATCGGAAATGCTTTCGGCCGCTTCTTTTAATTTCTGACGCAGTGACACCAATTTTTCCTTCTGAGCGCCAAGCAACAGTGCTTCGCTTAGTTCGCCTGCCGCGGAAGCCAGAGTCATCTTTCCCAGCACAAACCGGGCGTCGCCGGAGGAATGATGTAGCTTTTCGATTTCCTGTAGGAAGCTCGGCCGGAACTGATGCGTCAAATGCCGAGCTAATTTCTTCGCAAGTGCCGCAATATCGTCTTCGGCTATGCGATCACTACCCCCTGACTTGGCATTTTCCCAAGCCCTGATCCAAGGTTTCTGCCCGTGGGTTATCTCAATGAGCCTGTCCGGCGTGTATCGCCCAAAGTCACCCAATACTTTCTGCACGACATCACGCAGTGGGTCATTGGTTGCAAACACAGCATCTGATTTGCCGGGATCGGCAACGTCTTTGCTGGTGATTGGCTGATTGGGCGGACGCCCGGCTTTGAATTCGTGCCAAACACCCGGCACAACGGGCCCGTCTTCCCAAGCCTTGATACAGTCCAAAAATGCGGCAGTGCCGTAAAGGGTCAGATGGTAAACTTGAGTGAGGTAAATAAGTTTCTGCAGCTTCCTCGCGGTCATGTCGCGCACGCCGCGCCGTTCCCCTTCAAGAATGAGGGATTCGGCCACCTGTAGCGCGCTTACCGGAATTGGATCAGCCATGGCTTAAAGATACGGAATCAACGTCTCTGCGCATGGGTTGAGCTTCGCTGCGCCAGCGTGGCTCGTTTAACTTGCTCGTTCTCAGTATGCACCGCCTCACCGGTGTTCCTCGTAGCTGATGTCGATCTTGGCGGCGAAGGCCTGCTTCTTTGCCGCGCCCTGGAAGCGGATGCTGTGGGTGAGTTCGTCATAGACCCAGCCGTTGGTGGCGTCGGGCTTCACTTCCTGGCCGTCCACCCGCACGCGCAGGCTCTTCTTGTAGAGGGTCGAGCCGGGTGACACCGGGTCGAGGGCGACGGCGACGGTGTCGGCGATGCGGTCGCCGAGCTCGGCGAGCGGGGCGGAGAAGTCGCGGTCGATGTTCAGCACGGTGCCGCCCGTGAGTTCGGCGGCACGGCGGTGCGAGACGTTGGCGGGCGAGACCACGGCGTGCATCTCGATCTTTCCGCGCTTGTTGCCCTTCACGATGATGAAGGGGCGCAGCACCCAGTAGTTGATGTAGCCGTCGAGCGTCTGGCGCTTGTCGGGGTTGCGCGTGTTGAACTGGTCCAGCAGCTCGGGAAGCTTGCCGTTCTGGATCCACTCGGCCTCGCGCGTGCCGTCGGCCGTGGGCTTGGCGGTTTCCTTCCAGACCGCCATGCGCGTCTCCTCCTCGTCCATGAAATAGACGACGATGGTGGTGGCGTCGGGACGCAGGAACGTGTGCTCCTGGGAGTGGTAACGGGCGACGAAGTTATACACCGACGTGAAGGCCGTGCGGTTGCTGTCGCCGTTGGTGCCGACCTTCACGAGCTCGGCAAAGACGCCGTCGGGCGTCTGCGGCGTGACCCAGGGCTGCGCCAGCACGGGGAGCGTCACAAGCGAACCGTTGCTGGCCACCTGCTTGGTGGCCGACTTCGGGCGCTGCTTGCGGTCGAGCACCGGGTTGCCGGCGGCGTCGATCTGCACGGAGCGGACCTTCTTGAAATACTGCCGGTCCCGGCGACCGGCGTCGGCGTTGACGAAGTCGGTCGTGAGCACGCCGATGCGGTAGTCGAGGTCGCGGTCGTCGAAGAGCGAGCGGAAGCGCCGGAGGGTCTCGGCGATGCGCGCCTGGTGCGGGGCCATCGAGGGCGAGTTGTTGATCACGAACACGAGGTCCACCTCGCGGTTCTTGGTGCGGTCCGCGGCGATGTGCTTCGGCTCGCGGATGGGTTCGACGGTGACGATGACGACGTTCTCCATGCCGACGTCCGGGTTATGCTCGTCGAAGGTGTAGTAGTTGAAGCGGTCCTCGCCGATGAAGCCGGGGTTCGGATTGTAGGTCAGCTGGCCGGTGGCGCGGTCGAGGCGGGCCGTGCCGTGCTGCGGGCGGGTCTCCTCGGCCAGGGCGTAGGCCACCCGGGGGTCGGTGAGGGCGGCGCGGGCGTCCGCGGGCAGGAAGTCCGCGTGACTTGGCAGCTGGCGGGTGACGGACAGGTTGGGCCGGGTGGCGAGCGCGACGGCGTGTTCGGCGAGCGCGCGCTCGCGGGGCGCGGTGATCACGATCTTCTCCAGCTGGAGCGGGGCGGCGGGTTTCACCGTGATCACGACCCGGTTTTGGAAGACGAGGCCCGAGGTCTCGTTGCGCACGGTGTAGGTGAACGAGTCCTCGCCCACATAGGCCTCGCGCGGCTGGTAGGCGAAATAACCGAGGCGCCCGGACTTGTTCTTGTAGAAATCCTCGTCCTCGCCGCCGGCCAGGCCGACGCGGCCATGCAGGGGCTCGACCGTGATCGTATAGACCAGGTCGCCGCCGGTCTCGGGGCTGATGATTTCCTGGGCGACGGTGAGCTGGCCGTGCACGCCCGCGCCCTCGGCCACGAGCATGCTGGGTGACTTCGAGACGATGACCTCGGCGTCGCCATTCGCGGCGGCGAAGGCGGGCAGGCCCGCCAGCAGGAACACCAGGCACAGCGCGCGCAGCCGCGCGGGGAGGGAGGGTTGGGAATTCATCATGGTGGTTGGGTGCCGGCCTTAGTCTCTGTCCGCCGGGGTGGGTTCCGCAAGCTTCGGGTCCGGGAGGAATTAAACACGGAATATACGGGTCAGGTGCGGGCCCCCCTGCCCAAGCCGCGGTGATGCAGCGATTAAAAAGCCCGCGCTTTCCCGAGCACGGACTCGATGCGGCGCTTTCGGAGACCTTTGTGTTCTCGGAGGCGCTGAAGACGGCAAGTTGGTCCGACCAGTGATTCACATTTTTGCATTACCGGGACAAAGATCAGAACGAGGTCGACATCGTCGTCGAGGCTTGGCGCATCGCAGCGCAGAAGATGCGAAGCTGGACGCAAAAAGGAACACCCAAGCAAGAGCATGAACGGGCCGGAGCGAACTGACGTGAATGGCCCAGCGCCCCGACCACGCCGAGCAGGTCTTTGTGTCAGCGACCGGGTCGCTGACCGTCTTTGCACAGATTCGTGCAAAATCACCATGCACGATGCGCCCTATAAAACAACGGCAGCTTGGTTGAATGGCCGGATGCTGTCGACAAAGCCATCTCAGGCACAGGCGAATTCCACGACTATTGGTCAGATTAACCCGGATTCCTCGATTGCCGGCGTAGCCCAAGAGCTGCGGGAGCAGCGGGACTTTCCCGTGCCGTCGCGAGTTACGGTCCCTGCGCTCCCGCGCAGGGCGACAAAGCGCCAGGCCAAAATCGGAATCCGGGATTAGTCTCCAAGGAACAGTTACGTCCCTCACGATCTAGCCCCAAGCGTGACACCCTGATTGCTGGGGTGCGCCGCGGGGAATCCGGGGTCAGCTCGAATCGGAGACCCGCAGGAGACCCTTCTCAAAGCCCCGGGCCACCGCCTCGGCGCGGTCAGCTGATTCCAGTTTCTGGAGCACCGCCTTCACGTGGGCCTTCACCGTGTGTTCGCTGATGCCCAGCGCGGTGGCGATGTCCCGATTGGACAGTCCCCGGCGCATGCCGTCGAGCACCTCATGCTCACGGCCGGACAGGTGCTTGAGCTTCGAGAGTTCGGCGAGGCGCTGTTCGGTGGCAGGAGTCAGGTAACGGCCGCCGGCGTGAACGTGGCGGATGGCTTTGACCAATTCGCCGCGAGTCACGCTCTTCGGCAGGTAGCCGCTGGCTCCGGCGTCGATGACTCGCTCGATGTCCTCATCAAGCTCCGAGGTGGTCAGCATGAGTATCTTCGCCGTGGGCGCTTCCTGGCGGAGGGCCTGCAGGGCGGCGATCCCGTCCATGGTGGGCATGCGCACGTCCATCAGGACGACATCGGGATGCAATTCGCGATATCGCTCGACCGCCTGGCGGCCGTCCTCGGCCTCGCCCAGGATCTGGAAGTCCTTTTCCAAGCTCAAAACGGCGGCCAGACCCATGCGAACGACGGAATGATCGTCGACGAGCAGCAGGCGGATGGCGATAGGGCGGGACATGAAGCAGAGCATACAGGACCGCGGCAGGCGCGCAATTGCCCAAATGAGGGGGGGGCTGAGGGCTTGCGGCGAAGGCTGGAGCCTGCAAGCAAGGGGTGTGCGATTTCGCTCTGCGGCACTGCTCTCCTTCGGCCTGGTCGCCGCGCTCCGGGCGCAGATCCCCGCGGCGACGGGCACGTTGGAAAATTGCACGGATATCCGCGCACAGCCCCTGGCGGAGGCGGCCGCCGGCCGCCCGGTGCGTTTGCGCGGGGTTGTGACCCTTGTGCCCGGGGGATCCGGCGGTCGGTATTTCACGATCGATGACGGCACCGGCATCTGGGTCAGCCAGGCACCGGTCGAGGAGGCCGCCCAGCGGGGCGCCCGGGTCAGCGTCGGCGATGTGGTTGAGGTGATCGGCCGGTCGCAGGCTGGCCGACTCTCGCCCCAGGTAGCGGCAGACCAGGTGAACACGCTGGGGCGTGGGCCGTTGTCTCCCGCCCGTCGCGTGACCCCACTTGAGCTGAGCTTCGGCCAGTTTGACTGCCAGCGTGTGTCGATCAGCGGGGTGGTGCAGATGGTCGAGGTTTATGCGACCCGGGCGGTCCGGGAGTGGCGCCTGCAGGTCAAGTCGCCGCAAGGCCGGTTCAACTACATTTTGATCAACCCGCCCGGTCCGGTGCCGGACACGTTGGTGGATTCCGAGGTGGAGTTGACGGGCGTTTGCCTGAGCTACTTCAACTCCCGGCGCCAGTTTCTGGGCGCGCGGATCTATTCCAACGAGGGGGCGGACCTCCGCGTGTTGCGTCCCGGTCAGGCCGACGCGTTCAGCGCACCTGGCGTGGCGCTCAATGAGGTGATGGCTTTTTCCCCGGCCGAGGCCGATCTGCATCGCCGCCGGGTGCGCGGGGTGGTCACGTTCAGCAGCCCCGGCCGCTATTTCTACCTGCAGGAGGGCACCTCCGCCTTGCGGGTGAACACCCGGGAGCGGGAGGCGCTCGAACCCGGCGACACGGTCGAGGCGGTCGGCTTCTTCGATCTCGCGCACCACCGGGCTGAGATGCATGACGCGGTGTTTCGCGTGGTGGGCCGCGTGCAGCCGCCCGTGCCGGTGGCGATCACGCGCGGCCAGGCATTTGCGCGCGAGCCGCGGCCGGTGCAGTCGGCGCCGCAGGATTTTGACGACCGGTTGGTGACGCTGAACGGCCGGCTGGTCAGTCTCGACGAGAAGGTGGGCGAACCGCAGCGGCTGAACCTGGTGTGCGAGGGAGCGCTGGTGCCGGCGGAATTCCCGGACCCGGTGGACCATGCGTTCCTGGCCGGGCTCCGTCCGGGCAGCGAGCTGCAGGTGAGTGGAATCTGCCAGCTGACCTTCTCCGACTCGCGCCCGGTGGTCGAGTGGCCGCAGCCGGTGGCCCTGCGCCTGCTCGTGCGGAGCCCCGCGGACGTGGTGGTTGTGAATGCGGCGTCGTTCTGGACGCCGGCGCGGTTGCAGTTAGCCCTGGGCATCTCCCTGCTGGTGCTGTTGGCCGTGCTGGCCTGGGTCGTGCTGCTGCGCCGGCAGGTGACTCTGCGCAGCCGCCGGCTGGCCGAGGAAATGCGGGCGCGCCGTGATGCGGCGGTCGAGTTCGACACCGCGATGCGCGAGCGCAACCGGCTCGCCGCGGACCTGCATGACACCATGGAGCAGTCGCTCACCGGCATGGCGCTCCAGCTCGAGGCCAGCGAGGCGTTGTGGGCGGACAAACCCGAGCGGAGCTCGACGCACCTGAGTCTCGCCCGCCAGTTGCTCAGCCGCAGTCGCGAGGATCTCCGGCGCAGCATCTGTAACCTGCGCGCCAGTCCGTTGGAACGCCAGACGCTAGAAGAGGCGTTGCGCGAGATCGCCGTCCACCGCAGCGCCGGACTGAATGTGGTGATCGAGGTGCAGCGGGAGGGCGCGGTGCGGCCGATGCCGGATTTCGTGGCGGGCAATCTGCTGCTGCTGGCTCAGGAGGGAATCACCAACGCGCTGAAGCATGGCGCACCGACCCGCATCCGGCTGGGTCTGACCTTTGCGCCTGCCCGGATCAGCCTGACGATCCACGACGACGGCAAGGGATTTGATCCGGCCGGCGTCGCCGGGCCCGCCAGCGGGCATTTCGGGCTGCAGGGCATGCGCGAGCGGGCCAAACGTCTCGGCGGCCAACTCGACATCACCAGTGCCCCGGGTGCGGGAACCACGCTCACCGCGACGGTCACGGACTGACCGATCGAAACCAGCGATAGCTCTTTCGGGCAATGGCACCGCCGGGGTGCGTGAGGTAGGATGAGGGTTCTCCTCCGCCGCACCGTCCCCCATGACCTTTTCCCGTTCCCTTCTCATCGCCTCGATCCTCTTCAGCTTTGCCGCCCGGACCGCCGGGGCCGCGCCGGATCCCCGCGTCGAGGCCGCGGTTTCAGACCTGGTCGCCCGCATGACCCTGGAGGAGAAGGTCGGCCAGATGTGCCAGTATGTCGGCATCGAGCACCTGAAGGAAGCGGCCAAGCGCAAGGGCAAGGTGGCGTCGAACAACGATGCCATTGGCATGTATCCGCAGATGACTTTTGCCCAGCTGGAGGAAAAGGTGCGCCGCGGCGAGGTGGGTTCCTTTCTGCACGTCGTGACCGCGGCGGAGGCCAACCGCCTGCAGGAACTGGCCCGGGAGAGCCGGTTGCAGATCCCCCTGATCATCGGCATTGATGCGATTCATGGCAACGCCCTGGTCCGCGGGGCTACCGTCTATCCGGCCCCGATTGGCCTGGCCGCGACATTTGATGACGCGTTGGTGGAGCGGCTGTCCCGGGAGACCGCGCGGGAAACGCGGGCCCACGGTGCGCAATGGGCCTTTTCGCCCAACCTTGATGTGGCGCGGGACGCTCGCTGGGGTCGCGTGGGGGAGACGTTTGGCGAGGATCCGCTTCTGGTGGGCCGCCTCGGGGTGGCCATGGTGCGCGGGCTACAGGCCCCCACTGCGGCGCCCGAGGACCGGGTCCTCGCTTGCATCAAGCACGCCCTCGCCGGCAGCCAGCCGGTCAACGGACTCAACGGCGCGCCGACCGACCTATCGGAGCGCACCCTGCGCAGCGTGTTCCTGCCGCCGTATTTTGCGGCCATCCGGGCCGGTGCCGGTTCGTTGATGACCGCCCACAACGAACTCAACGGTGTGCCCTGTCATGCCAACCCTTGGCTGATCGAGGAGGTGCTGCGTGGCGAAGGTGGATTTGCCGGCTTTGTGGTCAGCGACTGGATGGATGTGCAGCGACTGGCCACCGTGCATTTTGTCGCCGCGGACCTGAAGGAGACCGCCTACCAGACGCTGCTGGGCGGCATGGACATGAACATGCACGGGCCGGGCTTTTTCCAGCGGGTGGTGGAGCTTGTGCGGGAGGGGCGGGTGCCCGAGGCGCGGATCGACCAGTCGGTCCGTCGGATCCTCCGTGCAAAATTTGAACTGGGCCTGTTCGACCGCCCGCTGGTCGATGAGGCGCACGCCGAGCAGGTCACGTTCAGCCCCGCTCACCAAGCGACCGCGCTCGAGGCGGCCCGCAAGTCCATCGTGTTGCTCAAGAATGACGCCGGCACCCTGCCGCTCGATCCCGTGCGCTCGCGCCGCATCCTTGTCACGGGACCGCTGGCCGACACACACGCCATTTTGGGTGACTGGGTGCTGCCGCAGCCGGAGGACCAGGTCACCACCCCGCTCGAGGGTATCCGCCAGGCGGCGCCGGCGGGGGTCGAGGTGTCCTTCTTCGACTGCGGTCGCTCGGCCCAGCGCGTCGAGCCATCGGCCATCACTGCGGCGGCGGCGGCGGCCGCGACCGCGGACCTCACCGTGGTCGTGGTGGGGGACAATGAGCTGCGCTACGAGGAGAACGACAAGACCGGGGGGGAGAACGTGGATCGGAGTGACATCGAGTTGCCCGGCAACCAGCTCGCCCTCGTGCAAGCCCTCGTCGCGGCGGGCAAGCCGGTGGTCGTCGTGCTCGTCAACGGCCGGCCACTCGGCTCGGAATGGACCGTCGAGCGGTGCGCCGCGCTCATCGAGGCATTTCAGCCCGGATCGCTGGGCGGTCAGGCGTTGGGGGAGATTCTGTTTGGCGTCGTGAACCCCAGTGGGCGCCTGCCGATCACGATTCCGCGGCATGCCGGCCAGATTCAGGTGCACTACAATCACATGCCCTCCCAGTATTTTCACAAATATGTGCTCACCTCCTCGGATCCGCTCTTCTGGTTCGGGCACGGCCTGAGCTACACCTCCTTCCGCTATTCCAACCTTCGTCTGCCGGCCCGCATCGGTCCTGGTGAAAGCGTGCCGGTGACCGTGGACATCACGAACACCGGCCCGCGCGCCGGTGAGGAACTCGTGTTGATGTATGTGCGCGACCTGGTCAGCAGCGCCACCACCCCGGTGAAGGCGCTGAAAGACTATCAGCGCGTGGCCTTGGCGTCCGGTGAGCGGAAGACGGTCGAATTGCGCATCGCCCACGACCAGCTGGCCCTGATCGGGGCCAACCTGAAGCCGGTGATCGAGCCAGGCATGTTTCAGGTTTTTGTTGGCGATCAGACTGAGAAGTTTGAACTGGTCGCGCCCTGAGGCGCAACCGGTCGGGGCCAGTTGCGCGCCTGCGGTTATTTACCCCGCGGTGGGGTGGGTGCCGTTACGCGGCCGAGTAGACTGTCTGCCAGGCGGCGGTAATAATTGGCGAGCAGTTCGTTCGCGGGCGCGGGGCTGGTCTCCAGCGTCGCCCGCAGCTGGGGCGGGCAGGGGCGCAGGCGGGTGAGGGCATGGGCCGCCCACAGCCGCTCCTCAGGGGAGCGGTCGGGTTGCAGCGCGTCATTCATCCGTTCCCACGCGGCGGGCAGATCAGCGTGCCGCAGCAGCGCGTAGGCGGCGGCGAGGCGCACCGCGGAGTCCGGGTCGTCGAGCAACGGCAACAGGGCGGGGGCCACATCCGGCGTCTGGCCTGCGACCAGGGAGGCCCAGTGGCGGATCACGGCGGTGCGGTGGCGCAGCGCCGCATCCAGGCGTTCCCGGGGGGGTGTCGCCGGCAGTTGCAACTCGTCCAGCAGAGCCAGCACATCGGCCAACGGGTAGTCCGCCCCGTGGGTGCTGATCAGCGTCGGGGAGCGGTCGCCGGCCAGCCGCCGCAACATGGGTTCGGGCAGGAAGCCAAGGTCGCGGGTCGCCAGCAAGTGGGCCCGGTTCGCGGCCCGCATCTGCTCCAGGACGGTCTGGTGGGCCGGGTCGCCGGCCAGATTGCGGACGCAGTCAGGATCCTGGGTCACGTCGAACAACAGCTCCGGGGCGCGCGGTTGGAAAAAGGCGGATTGGATGGGATCAAGTTTGGCGGCACGATGGAGCCGTTCCCAGTCACGGGTCGTCGCCATGCGCCAGAGATAGTCGAGCTTCTGGCCATCCGGCAGTTCCGGACGGTAGTTGCGGATATAGCGGTAACGCGGTCCGATCACCGCCCGGCCGAGGTCATAGGCCTCATCCATGCGGTCGCGGAAGGCATGGATGTATTCCGGAGCGGGCTGGCGGGCCGGACCGGCGAGGGCCCGGCCGTCGAAGCGGTCGGGCACGGGAAGGCCCGCCACGCTGAGGACGGTCGCAGCCAGATCGGGCAGGCTCACCATCTCTTCGCTGACGGCGCCGGGGGTGGCGGGTGCCAGATGCCGCCACTTGTCGGGAAAGGCGATGATCAGCGGCACGCGCGTGCCATTGTCGTAGAGGAATCGCTTGGAGCGCGGGAGCACGCCGCCATTGTCGCCGTAATAGAAGATGATCGTGTCCTCGGCCAATCCGTCGGCGGCAAGCTCCGCGAGGAGCGTGCCGATCTGGGTGTCCATCGTCGCGAGGCAATCGTGGTATTGCGCGATGTCGGCGCGGACTTCGGGGGTGTCAGGCAGATAGGCGGGAATGCGGACCCGGGCCGGATCGGTCTGCAGCGGCCGGCGTTCGTGCAGATTGCTCTCGTGGCTCGAACCGAAGTTGAACACGGCGAAGAACGGCTGGCCCGGAGACCGGTTTTTCCAGTGCGCCCGCGCGCTGCTTTCATCCCAGGTGCCGGGAGGCGTCGCGGCATTATAATCGGTCTTGGCGCGGTTGCTGGTATAGTAACCGGCCTCGTGGAGATAGGCGGGGTAATAGCGCAGGCCCTCCGGCAGGGGCACCTCGCTGCGCATGTGCTGGCTGCCCAGGGTGGTGGCGGACTGGCCGGTGATCAGCGAGGCGCGGCTCGGGGCACAGACCGGCGCGGCCGAGTGGGCGTGGCGGTACAGCACGCCCCGGCGGGCGAGAGCGTCGAGATGGGGTGTGCGGGCCAGAGGTTCGCCGTAACAACCGAGCAACGGATTGTTGTCCTCGCTTACCACCCAAAGGATGTTTGGCCGCGGAGCGGGGGTCGCGGACTCGGCCGCCAGGGCGAGGCGGAGGGCGCTCAGGGCGATCAGGAAAAGAGATGGCATTCTCATGGCTGGTGGGGGGTTGGTATCAGTCGAACTCGAGGAGGTACGGTGCGGAATGAGTGGCGCCGGGTGCGATCAGAGCGAGGTGGGGTTTGGCGCGAAAATCCCCGTACGGCGCGAGCGGAT
>JAUPWC010000080.1 GCA_030916665.1 Verrucomicrobiota bacterium | reverse complement strand
GCCGGGGCCGCCATGAAGCGCAACAAACACGGCCTGCTGCTCCAGGGCTCGATCGAGAAGAGCCGCGTCGGTGCCGTGGACTGGGAGCGGTTTCAGGAGGAGTTCGTGCGCGAACTCGGCCGCACGCTTGGACTCGAACCCATGTCCACCCCGTGGCCGGAGCTCAACGAGAGCGAGGTCGAGGGCCTGGTGGAGCAGTATTCGAGTCCGGAGTGGATGGAGAACCGGTGAGGAAAGATGCAGGGCGGCATCTCCGACGGAGGCTTGGCGGAGATGGCGAAGCAATGCCGCCTCGGTCGGCGAGGTTCGGAGACCCCGCCCTACAACAGAACCCGCCCAAAAAAACAGGCACCCCGCCCGGTGGCAGGGTGCCTTTATCTGTGGGTCGACGGCACTGAGGCCGGGACTCTAGCGCATAGTTGCGTTGTTATTGGCGTCGCTCCACCGGTGTGGCCCGCGATGCGGAACGTGAGAGGACTTACCAGGCACAGGGGTTATCGCTGCCTCTGAACCACGGGACCCAGATTTCCTTTCACGCAGGGAGAATACACCCGTTCCGCGAAGACACCTAAGTAAAGTTGGTGGGTGAATAACTTTTCCGGTCGGTGGAACGGTTGATGCGATGGTCGCAGCTCCTGTAGTTCGGGGTTTACCCCCGACAGGTTGACGCAAGCGTCGGGCATAAAGCCCGACCTACACACGATAGGATTGCTCACCCCCGCACCAGCGTGATCACGCACTCGAGATGCCGCGTCTGCGGAAAGAGGTCGAAGGGCTGCACCGCGGTCAGGCGGTAGCCGGCGGCGAGAAACCCCTTCAGGTCGCGCATCTGCGTGGCGGGATCGCAGGATACGTAAACCACCGCGCGCGGACCAAAGGTAAAAAGCTGCTGGAGAAACGACTCGTCACAGCCTTTGCGCGGCGGGTCGATCACGACCGCCGTGTCGGCGGGCGGGAAATCGAGTCCGGCGAAGATCTGCGCGGCGTCGCCGGCGCGGAAGGTGGCGTTGGCGATGCCGTTGGCCGCGGCGTTCTCGGTCGCGAATTTCACCGAGGTCTCGGAAATCTCGACACCCGCGACTTTCGCGAAGGCCGGCGCGCAGCTCAGGGCGAAGAGCCCGCTGCCGCAGTAGGCATCGACCAGGAATTTCGCGCCGCTGGCCGCCGCCTGCTCGCGCACGTAGCCGGTGAACGCCGGCAGGATGAAGGGGTTGTTCTGGAAGAAATCGCGGGCCAGGAAGTGGAGGCGGAGATCGCCGACCTTTTCGTGGATCACCGCGTCGTAGTCGGTGATCACGCCTTCCTGCGCATGGCGGAGCAGCAGCGTGGAGTCGCGCTTGTATTCACCGGCGGCGAGGCGCGCGTGCGTGCGGGCCCGCACTTCGGGGAGCTTTGCGTTGATCTCCGCCGTGGCGATTTCGCAACGCGGCACATCCACGAGGTCGAAGCGGGAGCTTTGTTTGAGGAAGCCGATGGGGTGGCTCTCTCCTGTTACTTGTTCCTTGTCACTTGTTACTTCTTTTCGGCGCGGATGCGCCGAAAAGTGCGGCGTGATTTTCGACCGATACCCAAACTCCCGCGGCGAGCCGATGACCGGGTTCACGGCGAATTCCACCCCGGCCATGTATTTCAAAAGCTCCTCCACCTGCTGGCGCTTCCACTTCAACTGCTCGGCGTAGGTCAGGTGTTGATACTGGCAGCCGCCACAGGTGCCGAAGAGCGGGCACTTTGGGTCGATGCGGTGCGGCGAGGGCGAGAGCACCGCCAGCAGGTCGGCCTCGGAGTAGTTCTTGTGGTTGCGATAGACGCGCGCGCGGACCTTCTCGCCGGGCAGGGTGAACGGCACCATGACGACCCATTTGGATTCCGGCTGGTCCGGCAGCGACACCCGGCCGAGCCCCACGCCGAGGTTGGTGAGCGTGGAAATCTCCAGCTCGATCTCGGTGCGGTAGGGGAAGGGATGGTCGTTGAATTTCTTTTTGCCCACGGAATACACAGAACACACGGAAGGAGCGGGTAAAAGGCAATTGCTGCCGGAATATTCCGTGTATTCCGTGTGTTCCGTGGGCCCTCCTGCCGAAAAGATCACCAGTCTCCAGAATCCCCGCGTGAAGCAGCTCGTGCGGCTGCGCGAGCGGCGTGACCGCGACGAGGCCGGGGTCTTCCTGATCGAGGGCTACCGCGAGATCCGGCGCGCGCTGGAGAAAGGAGTGCAACTCCGGGAGTTCTACTTCTGCCCCGACTGGTTCCTCGGCGAGAACGAGCCCGCTCTCATCGAGCAGGCGCGCGCCGGCGGCGCGCAGTTGTTCGAGCTGTCCAAGGACGCCTTCGCCAAGGTGGCCTACCGCGAACGCCCCGACGGCCTGCTGGCCTTGGCGCCACAGTGGAAGAGAAGCTTGGACGATTTGAATGTAGCCGGGGTCGCTGACCCCGTTTCGCAAACCCCGGGGTCAGCGACCCCGGCTACAAAATTCCCGTTCCTGCTGGTCTGCGAATCCATCGAGAAACCCGGCAACCTCGGCACCATCCTGCGCAGCGCCGACGCCGCCGGCTGCGATGCGGTGATCGTGTGCGACGCCGTGACCGACATTTTCAACCCCAACGTCGTGCGCGCCT
>JAUPWC010000079.1 GCA_030916665.1 Verrucomicrobiota bacterium | reverse complement strand
CCCTTCTTCTTGCCGCGGGACTTGGAGTAACCGGTGTCGTCGGCGCCCACGAACTCGATCAGAGCCATCTCGGCGGCGTCGCCGACGCGCTGCGGACCGAGCTTGTAGATGCGGGTGTAGCCGCCGTTGCGCTTCTCGAACTGCTTCACCTTCTCGTTGAAGAGGAGGGTGACCGCGCCTTCGTCACGAATGTCCGTGAGGGCGATGCGGCGCAGGTGGATGGCGTCCGCCTTGACGGTCGCGGCCGCGGCCTTCTTGGCCTTGGTGATGACCTTCTCGATGAAGGGACGGAGGGCCTTGGCCTTGGTCAGCGTGGTCTCGATACGACCGTGCTTGATGAGGCTGGCGCCCATGTTGGAAAGCATCGCCTTGCGATGCTCGCGGGTGACGCCGAGGGAGGCGTGGTGTTTGTTGTGACGCATGGTGTTGTTTTTTTAGGTGGTCCCCGATCGGCAACCCGGTCGCAGCGTTGGGCGGCAGCGGGCGGCGCGAGGACCGTGAAATTTTCGATTTTTGATTCTCGATTTTCGATTTGGATTCCCAGTTGCCGAAGCAAGCGAAAATCCAGAATCGAAAATCAAAAATTGGCTCAGGCTTCCTTCTTGGTGTCGAGGAGGCGTTCGTCGAACTTCATGCCGAGCGACAGGCCGAGGGCTTCGAGCTTCTCCTTGATCTCGTTGAGCGACTTCTTGCCGAAGTTGCGATACTTGAGCATCTCCTGCTCGGTCTTCATGGCGAGCTCGCCGACCGTGGTGATGTTCGCGTTGTTGAGGCAATTCGCCGCGCGGACCGAGAGCTCGATCTCGTTGACCGACATGTTGAGGAGCTTGCGGAGCTTGTTCTGCTCCTCGCTGACCTCGGCGGCCTGGCTCTCGAACTCGTAGGTCTCCTGCGAGACGCGGTCGAACACGTCGAGGTGGTGCTTGAGGATCGAGGCGGACTGCTTGAGGGCGTCGTCCGGGGTGATGCGGCCGTCGGTCCAGACCTCGAGCACGAGCTTGTCGTAGTCGGTGATCTGGCCCACGCGGGTGTTCTCGACCGCATAGCGGACGAGACGGACCGGGGAGAAGAGCGAATCGATCGGGATGACACCGATGGCCTGCTCCTCCTTCTTGTTGTTCTCACCGGGCAGTAGCCGCGGCCGGTCTTGATCTCGATCTCGGCCTCAAAGGTCTGCTTCTTGTCGAGCGTGCAGATGAGCTGATCGGGATTGACGATCTTGATGGCGGCATCGGCCTGAATGTCGGCGGCGGTGACGGCACCCTCCTTGTTCACCTTGAGCGCAAGCCGGACGGGCTCGCGCTTCTCGGAGACGATGAGGATTTTCTTCAGGTTGAGGACGATGTCGGTGACGTCCTCGACCACGCCGTCAACCGACTGGAACTCGTGGTTCACGCCCTCGATCTTGATCGAGCTGATGGCACTGCCCTCGATCGAGCTGAGGAGGATGCGACGGAGCGAATTGCCGACCGTGTGGCCGTAACCGGCCTCGAAGGGCTCGGCGATGAACTTGGCGTAGGTGGACGTGGAGCCCTCCTCGATCTTGGTGAGCTTGGAGGGAATTTCGAACTTTCCGAGACGCTTGGGCATGGCGGGTGTTTTTTGAGTTGGAGAAGGTTGGATTAAGCGACCGGCAGAAACGGGATCAGAAGCGCGAGTAGTATTCGACGATGAGCTGCTCGTTGATCGAGGGCTCCATCTCGTCGCGCGTGGGCAGGCGGGTGACGGTGCCCTTGAGAGCCTCGTCGTTGCGCACGAGCCAGCCGGGGACCACGCGGGCGCGGTTTTCCTCGATGGCGCGGGTGGCGAGCTGGCGGGAGGAGTTCGAGGAACGGATCTCGATCTCGTCGCCGGCGACGCAGTTGTAGCTGGAGATATCGACCTTGTGGCCGTTCACGCGGACGTGGCCGTGGTTGACCAGCTGGCGGGCGGCCGCGCGGCTCTTGGCGAAGCCCAGGAGATAGACGACGCTGTCGAGACGGGTCTCGAGGAGCTGGAGGAAGCGCTCGCCGGTGACGCCGCGCTCCTTCTTGGCGATGGCGAACACGCGGCGGAACTGGCGCTCAAGCAGGCCGTAGATGAAACGGAGCTTCTGCTTTTCGGCGAGGCCGACAGCGTATTCGGAGAGTTTGCGGCGGAGCTTCGGGCCGTGCTGGCCGGGGGGAAAGTTGCGGCGCTCGAGCACCTTCGGCGAACCGACGATGTATTGGCCGAAGCGACGGCTGACGCGGGTGGAGGGTCCGGTATAACGAGCCATGGTGGGATCCTGTTATTTTTGAGTGGTTGCGATGGACGTTAGACGCGGCGCTTCTTGCGCGGACGGCAGCCGTTGTGCGGCACCGGGGTGACGTCGATGATGGAAGAAATTTCCAGGCCAATAGCCTGGAGACCGCGGATGGCAGAGTCGCGGCCGAGACCGGGACCGCTCACGCGAATCTGGACCTCCTTGAGACCGTGGGCCATGGCGTTGCGGGCGGCGTCCTGGGCGACGACCTGGGCGGCGTAGGCGGTGGACTTGCGC
>JAUPWC010000009.1 GCA_030916665.1 Verrucomicrobiota bacterium | reverse complement strand
TGAGCGTGACGTTGGGCAGCTCCAGGCGGGCGAGGTCGCGCTTGAGCAGGTCGAGGTAGATGCCCGGACGGGCGCCGACCATGACGAAGCGAAACTTCCCGCGGTGGCCCTGCCGGTTGAAGTGCTCGATGGCGCGCAGGAAGACGTGCTGGCCCTTGCGCTCGCAGACGGTGCCGATGTTGGCGATGATCGTCTCGTCGTCGGCGAAACCGTGCTTGCGGCGCATCGCCGCGCGCGTGTGCGTGGCGCGGAACGACTCCATATCGCCGAGGTTGATCCAGCTCGGCACGATCCGGAAATTACCGCTGACGTTGTGGTCCTCGTAATAGGCGCGCGTCGCCTGACAGAGGAACAGCGCGCGCGTGGCGCGGTGGAAGGCCTCGGCCACGAGCCGGTGCAGGTCCAGCTCGAGCTTGCGCTCGAAGAACCGGAAGACCGTCGAGCTCTCGTGGATGTAGAACAGCGAGGGCTTGCCGGCGCGCGCGGCGAGCAGCACGCCCCAGAAGCTGACGAGCGTGTTGCAGACGACGAGGTCGATGGCGTCCCAGTCGAGCCGGTGTTTGATCTCGCCGAGACGCTGGTGAAACGTGTCCTCGTCGGGCGAGGCGTAGAGCGGGGCGGCATCGATAACCGTGATGTGCGCGCCGAGCGCCTCGTAGGAGGAGCGCAGCGGACCGTCCTGTGAGGCGAGCACCTCGAGCGAATAACCCGCTTCGCGCACCATCCAGGTGGCGTATTCGAGCAGGAAGAGCGGTGCGCCCTCGAGGTTGAGGTTGTGCGTGAGCAGCAGCAGGCGGAGCTTCCCGGCGCGCGCCACGGTGGCCGGGGCGCCGGTGGTGACGGCGAGCCGGTTGCCCTGCAGCGAGAGGTGGCGGCTGAGGTAGGGATCGCGAAAAGCCGGGTAACGCGTGGCAAAGGCGATGTGCTCGGCGTCGTCGAAGGTCACGCCGCGCGTGGCGCTGCCCCAGTGCATGAGCTTCGCCTGCGGCGTGTAGATCACGCGCCGGCCGGCGGCGCGCACACGGAGGCACCAGTCCACGTCGTTGTAGGCCACGCCGAAGTCCTTTTCGTCGAAGCCGCCGAGTTCGCGGTAGAGTTCGCTGCGGGTGAGCAGGCAGGCGCCAGTGACGGCCGAGACCTCGCGCGCGGCATCGTGCCACTCGACGGGCACATCGGCGGGATTGGCGCGGGCGAACGGCGTGTCGGCGAGGCCGCCGTGCGGACCGACGACGATGCCGGTGTGGTTGAGCGTGCGGTCGGGGTAGATCAGCTTGGCGCCGACGACGCCGACATCGGGCTGCAGGAACCAGGTCGCCATCTCCTCGAGCCAGCCGGGTTCGAGCGCGTTCACGTCGTTGTTCAGGTGCAGCACCAGCGGCGTGTCGAGGTGCGGTAGCGCGAGGTTGACGAGGTTCGAGTAGTTGAACGGCGCGGCGCGGTCCGCGGGGCGCACGACGACGCAGCGCAGGTCGGTGCGCTGCTGGATGGCGGCGAGATAACGCACGGCGTCGGCGTCGCGCGAGTGGTCGTCGGCGATAACGAGCTTCACGTGGCGCCAATCCACGGTTTCTTCCAGCAACTCGACGCATTCCTGCAGCAGGTGCAGGCGGTCGCGGGTCGGGATGACGATCGTCACCGGCAGGCGCGCGAGGATGCCGGGTTCAGGACGGAACTGATGGTAACGCAGGCGGCGATGGTGGCCGCGCTCCGGCAGGAACGGCGCGGTGCGGTGGTGCCGGCGCGAGGCGGTGTCGGTGAGCGCACGACGGGCTTCCTCGACGCTTGGGTCGGAGGGATCGGTTTGCGGGGAGACGGACGCGCGCGCGTGATGGCAGACGAGGGGAAGATGCGCGACACGATCAGCGGGCAGGTTGTCACCGAGGCGCAGCAGCAGATCGAACCACGGCAGGAGCGAAAATTCCGCGCGGAAGCCACCGACGGCGGTGGCGCGTTCCTGGCGCAAGACGCAGAGCTGGCCGGGGAAAAGTCCCGAGTCCGCCAGCGCGGGACTCCAGGCCGGTTTGAACACCGGGTCCGAGCGTCGGCCGGAGTCGTCCATGCGGTCTTCGTCGGTGTAGATGAGTTCGAGCGCAGGATTGGCGGCGATGGCGTCGGCGATCTCGATGAGCGCGTCCGGACTCAGGCGGGAGTGGCCGGGCAGGAGCGCGACGTGCGTGCCGCGGGCCTGCGCAGCGGCGGCGTTCAAGGCTGCGCCGAGGTTTGCCGGGTCGCTCGCGGGCATGACGCGGAAGCGGCTGTCGCCGGTCGGTGCGGCCGCGCCGACGAACCACGCCTGCCAGTGCGCATAGAGTTGCTCGCGCAGCGAAGCGCCGAGCTGACCGAGCTGTTCCGCCGTGCAGCCGCGCGCATCCACGAGCATGGTGAAGCGCGGGGCGTCGGCGCCCTTGGCCTTGGCTGAGGCTTCGAGCAGCTGGCGCAGGCGCGGCGTGAGGGCGTTGGCGTGCTGCCACTCGGCGTAGGCGTCAGGTCCGCTCTGGCGGAGGTGGGCGAGCGAAACCGGGGCGAAGCGCTGGTAGAGGCGGTAAGCTTTCTGGCACTGCTCCCAATAGTCGGAGAGTTTTCCCAGGCGCACGCCCTCGGCGCGACAGGCCGAGGCAAACGCCCACGCGATCTCCGCGAAGGTCCCGCGGCTGAACTCCGGCAGCGGGCGCTCCTCCTGCGTGCAGCCGCGCTGGTAGAAGCGGCGGACAAACACGAGGTGGCGCGAACCATCCTCGAGGTCGGCGAAGATCTTGAGGCAGGAGGGGTCGGTGGCGCTCTCGTCGATGTCCACCATGCCGAAATACTGGGATTTTGCCGCGTGGGGATGGCCGGGGAACATCGCGCCCGCGTCGGCGCGTTCGCGGTCGCCGTAATCCATCTCGACCTCGACGAGCGGGTGGGTCGAGGCCACGAGCCGGCGGATGCGTTGTTCCTTGTGGATGATCCAGCCCTCGACGGTGACCTTGCCGAACTGCGAACCGCCGGTGAGCAGCGGCCGTTCGAGCGCGCCGAAAAACGGCGGATTGGGCAGCGAGTCGAGCGGCACGACGGCGGATTCGCGCACGAGGCGCCGGGCGAGCGGGGTGAGGTCGGCGGCGGGATCGGCGCGGCGGGCCTGCAGGAGCTTACGCAGCTGGTCGGGCACGATGCCAGAGATCAGGCGGCCGCCGAACTGCGGACCCGAGCGCACGCGCACGCCGGTGCGCCAGACCTCGACCCAGTTGCCGCCATGGTCGAGCAGTTCAAGGCGGAGGTCCTGTGCGCCCATCGGCGGACACACCTGCAGCACGAACCCGGCATGCGGCAGGCCGACGCGCTGGCGGTGGCGTTCCTCGACGTCGGGTCGCGGGATGCCGAGGATGCCGAGGTGGACGGCCCCGCCCGTCACCGCACGGATGTCCGTGAAATACGCCTCGGTCTTGGAGAGAAACCAGCCGCTGATCCAGGTCGGTTCGCCCGAAAACACCCACTCGGTGGGCAGTTCAACGTCGAAGATGTAGGAGTCGTTTTCGTTCACGCGGCAGTAGCTGAACCAAGGCAGAGCCGGTTCGGAGGCGCAAGCCCTCAGCCGCGGCCCGGTGTCAGTTCTCGCAGTGGCGAGAGCATTCAGCCTAAAGCGCGTAGGCTTCGTGGGCCAACTCGTCCAGTCGTTGCTGATCAGACGAACCCGCACTGGCCGCTAGCCTTTCGACCAAGCTGACAGCTAAGGATGATGCCGCCGGCACCCTGATTTTTCTGAGCACCTGAGCCTGATAGCGGAGCGATCCACCGCGCATTTGAACGGAGTGGGCGCGAATTTGATCCAGAACGAGTGTGCTGCGCAGGAGGGCCTGCAAGGCCGGGAGATTCCAGCCGGCGGAAGTGATCCAATACACGTTATGGTGCGGATAGTAGGCTCCTGCATCGAAGCCGATCACGCCACCCTGCTGGATATCGGGGAGCACAAGCTTGGGTTTAGAGGTTAGCGTGTGCGTGACGCGATCAATCGTGCGATACCACGCGTGTGGGCGCTTCTTCGCCACGTGTCGTCTCTGCAAATGAACTCGATGTTTTTCGAAGTATGCTGCCAGAGCCGGGAAGGCGCCGAGATCGCGCAATCCAGTCGCCGATTCATCATCAAAAGGGTCGATCAAGTAATGGCCTGACCAGTCTATTCTCGCAGGCGAGATGTCGGCCGCCATCACGAGCGGCAGTTGGCAGCTTTCTTCAATGTCCGGGGTCTTGGCGGACCGCACATAGATGTCGTCGGCTCCGGTCGCTACTCCGATGCCGACGGTAGTTTCGGTTGCGGACTCTTCGAGGCAAGGAAAGCGGCTCGCCAGTGAGGTGAGGTGATCAAACGTGTCCCGCTGAGTCGCGATCCATGGCGCTCCGTCCTGATACCACTCACGGAACCGGACCAGCTTTGTCACGGAGGAGTCGCCGGCTAGATCGGGTTGCAGGGCAAAGAGTGTGGCCGGTTCGATATCCTCCAGGGTTGTCGCCAAGGTAGGACCACCGCGTTCGCCGTCGATCACTGTAATGCAGGGGTAAGCGGAGACCTCGTTGGCAAAAGGTTGGGTGTGCTCCAAATTCAGGTAATACCGGACCCGGTAGTGCTGGGCGATGAGTTCACGCAGCCGGCGTCCGTATAAATTCTTCGCAAACCGGTTGGCACAGATGTAGGCGAGACATCCCTGGGGCGCCAGCAAGCGCAGGCCTTTTTCGAAGAAGGCCACGTATAGATCGGCCCGGTCGGCGCAGGTCTGATAGAGGGAGCGGTATCGTTGGAGAATGTTCGCCGGAAGATCTTCGATGCGCACGTAAGGCGGATTGCCCACCACAAAATCAAAACGCTCGGACCAGCCCGTAAGAAGAAAATCAGCGTGGACGATCCACTGCTCCGCCAGTGATTCCGCCCGGTGCATGGGACAGCCGGCTTCCCCGAGGATCTTGCGCACTGACTGACGGGCCAACCCAACGAAGCCGCTGTTCAGATCGCACGCGCGTATTGCCTCCGCCAAGTGTGGATCATCCCAATCAACTAGGCCGGCGTGCTTTTGCTCGGAGTCCAGCATTCGCACAATGACCTCCCCGAGAAACGCTCCGTCGCCGCAGCTCGGCTCTAGAATGCGGCGGCGGCTGAGTCTTTCGGCGGACGCTTTGTAGCCGGCCAAGTCGAGGATAAGGGAAACAATTTCCGGCTTGGTGAAAACGGCGCCGACGGGCTCGTGGGGTTCCTTGCCCTCCCATGCGTCCAACCAGGTCTTTTCAAAAAGTTCCAGTTCCATGGCGCACCTCAACGGCACCCAAGCAAGTGGGCATGCAGGGAGATAAGGAACCCGCGAAAGGACAGATTGGCATTGGTCTCGGCAAACGCACCGGACTTGCCGCGCGGGGTCAGCAAAAGGGCCGTCTTCGTGTATTTGCGTTCAAGAACGAGGCGCTCGCAGAGGATCTCATAGCGGCGCGCATAGGAGGTGCCCTCAAAAATTGGAAAGGCCGGGAACTTGCTGGACTTAAGTCCAACCGGGCGGGTGGATTTGGGCGCCGACTCCAACAGGAAAAAATAGCCCAGCCAAGGAGTATCCCGGCCAAGGGCGCCCTCGCGAAAAGCTGTCCAGAAATCGGTTGAGTTGCCGATCGCTTCCTCGCTGCGGTTGTTGAAGTTGTTTCCGAAGCTTCCGACCTGAGATTTCAACTCAACGGCTGCGCAAAGCCGCCCGTTGCGCACCACGACGATGTCCCACCGCTTTTGAGCGCGAAAATAACCGGGCAATTCCACGCCGCGGTTGAGAAGAATCTCCCCGCTCTTGAACCCTGCGGACATGGCGACTTCCTCGATGATCCGTAGCACTGAATTGAGGTGCTGGCCACCAGTGACCTCACTGCGTGTTCCGGCATCCTTAACCCCTTTGTTTTTCTGGCGTTTGGATTGTCCGCCGCGGCTCTTCCAGTAGGCGCGAACGGCAGCGCGAACTTTCGCTTCAAGTTCATCGTCGCTCCACGGGAATCTCAGTGCCTCGGGCATTGGTAAGTGGGAGAGAAGCTAGAAGCCCGGGGCGGAGAGCCAAGAGCAAACCGGGTGAGACGTGGCTTTCGCTGGGGTTTCAGCCGCGGCTGGCGGCGACGGAGGCGAGGAGTTCCGCCCAGCGGGGGAGGAGGTGCGCGGGATCGTGACGCGGGCGGAGCCGTTCGGCGGCGGCGGACGATTCGCGTTCGTGCAGGGTTGGCGCGGCGTCGTGGGCCAGCAGGGCGTGCGCGAGGGCGACGGGATTGTCGTTTTCCACGAGGGCCAGCCGTGTGCCGGCGAACCACTCGGCGGTCGTCGGGGTGCGCGGGGCGGCGAGCACGAGTCCCGCGGTGGCGGCGTCGAGCACGGGGCGCAGGGGGCCGCGGTCGAAGAGCGGGCCGAGGCACAGGGAGCTGCCGTCGAGATTCCAGCCGGCAGTGCGTTGCAGGGCGGGCAGGTTGAACCGGTCGTCCTGGCCCTCGAGCTGTTCGGGCTGGTTGAGGCGGGCCGAGCCTTGCTGGAACCTCCAGCGCGCGGCCACTTCAGGGTGCCGCCGCCACAGCATTTGGGCGGTGCGCAACGGGGCGAACGCAATGCGCGGTGTGCCGGGCGCGGGTGGAGTCGGCAAAACGGGCGAATGCCATTGCGGAATGATGGCCGCCGGCCGGCCGGAGAGATGGTCGTGTTGGGCGCGCGCGGCGGCGACCGAGGCAAAGCAGACGCCGGTGGCCTCGCGCCACGCATTGCGCAGCAGGGTCTGCACGGCCGGGATGGCCGTCGGGTCGGGTGACATCGGCTCGTCCGCCCCGCAGTCAAACAGCGCGGGGATGCCCTGGCGGCGGGCGAGGGTGAGCGCCCACCCGCAGACGGGGTCGAACACCGCGACGGCGTCGAGGTGCCCCCACCAGATCGCGCGCTGCAGTCCGGCCAGGGCGGCGTGGGCGGCCGGTTCGTCGCGCGCGGCGAAGAGCGGCGCGGGGTTGACGATCAGCGACTCGGCGCCGGCCTGTTCGAATTCCTGGCGCAACGGCCCGTCCTCGGTGCTCACCACGCGCGCCGCCCAACGGTGCGAGGCAATCAGGTGGCGCGCGACATCAAGCGCTCGCAGCGTGGCGTCGTCGAACCAGAGTGAGCGCAGCACCAACAGCACGCGGCGCGGGCGCGCCGAGGGCAGATCGGGCAAGGTGCGGGCGTTGATGTTGGGATAAGCGGCGTCGAACAACCCGCGCGGAGCGCGGGTTCCACCTTGATTGGTCGCGGGCGTGATCCGTTGCGCGAAACAGAGCGTCACGGTGCCGTCGGGGCTCTGCGCATAGACGCGCAGGCAGGCGGGGAGGGTGAGCGTGGCGGGGAGGTCGATCTCGCCGCGCAGGCGGGCGTGGCGCGCGGCGGGCAGATGCGGCACCTTCACGGCGAGGGCGGCGTCGGTCAGGCTGTGCTCAAGATGGTTGAACACCAGGAGATCGGTCGTCGCGAGCACGGCGGCGAGCGGACGCGTCTCGTCGAGCAGCCAGCCGAACACCGGCGCGCGGCCGTGGTGCGGCTGCGGCGTCGGACCGGGTTGGTCGAGGTGGCCGTGAAACGGATGGTGGGCGTCGCGCACGGTCCAGGTGCCGTCGGGCGAGGTTGCCAAGCGGCCTTCCACGCGCGGCGCGGGCTGGCCGTCGGGCGCGACGGTGAGCGCGACGGCCGACAGCGCGTGCCAAGCGCCGTCGGAGTCCATGACCTCGGGCACGAGCGCCGCCGGTCCGTCGGCCACCGGCACCCCGAGGATGAACTCCGCGGGCAACCACGCGCGCGGGCTATGAAAATGCACGGCGAGATCGACCCGCGGCAAGCCGAGCACCCCGCGGTGGATGCCGCCGTCGTGGCGCACGCGCACGTCCACGAAGTCGTGGCCCGGCTTGCCCACGATCCAGCCGCGCAGCCAGACGACGGGCCCGGCGAGCCGCGCCCCCGGGGCGGGCCACTCGAGGTTGAAATGGCAGCGGTCGTTCGCCTGCATGGCTCAGGTGCGGCGCTCGGCCACCGCGCGCATCAGCCGCACATGCCGGGGCAGCGACTGCGCCTCGTGGTATTTCCGGAGCACGGCGGCGCGGGCCTTCTCCGGGCGCGTGCGGTCGCCGGCAAAGTGCGCGGCCAGCGCCTGCTTCAGCGCCTCGGCGAGGCGGTAGCGGTCGCCGGCGGGGATGAGCCAGCCGTCCTCGGGGCCGATCATCTCGGCGATGCCGTTCACGTCGGTGGAAACGATCAGTTTCCGGAAGGCCGCGGACTCCAGCAGCACGCGCGGAAAGGATTCCTCAAAGCTCGTGCAGACGAAGATGTCGGCGAGGTGGTAGAAGTCGAAGATTTCGCCCGTCTCGGGCAGGAAGTGCGCGAGCTTGCCGAGCTGGAGGCGCGCGAGTTCCTCCTTGAGCGTCTCGAGAAACAGCCCGGGTCGCGCGCCGACCATGAGAAACTGGATTTTCCGTCCGGGATAGGTGCGGGCGAGTTCCTCCTTCAGCAGTTCCACGGCCTGGATGAAGACGTGCTGCCCCTTGCGCTCGCAGACGGAGCCGATGTTCACGACGAGCACGGCGTCGGGATCGAGCCCGTGCTTGCGGCGGAGGTCGGCGGCGGGGTGCGCGGCGGCGAAGGCGTCCACGCGGCCCGCATCCACCCAGCTCGGCAGCAGCGAGAAGTTGCCGCGGTCGCCGAGGTGCGCGAACACCCGGCGCGAGGAGTCGGCGGTGAACACGACGCGGTCGGCGAGGCGGAAGCCGTCCTCGATGATCGGGAAGAGCGCGGGATCGTAGTCCTGCTTGAAGAAGCGGCGGATGGCCGAGCTCTCGTGCACGTAGAGCGCGACGGGCTTGCCCGCGGTGCGGGCGGCGTGGACCACCCAGAAGGTGACCATCGTGTTGGCGATGACGAGGTCGGTCTCCGCCCAAGGCAGCTGCGCCGCCACGGTGCCGAGGCGCTGCGAGAATTCGGCGGACGATTTCGCCGCCATCACAGGAGCGACATCCACGACCTCGACGGGCATGCCGGCGTCGGCGAAGACGCGGCGCATCGGACCCTCCTGCGGCGAGACGACGCGGACGCGCACGCCCGGTTGCTGGGCGAGGTGGCGGGCCAGCTCGAAGATGAACCACGGCGCGCCCTCGAAGTTGAGATTGTGCGTCACGACGAGCACGCGCAGCGGTGCGGCGGGATCGCGCGGGGCGGCCGGTTCGGGGGCGAGACGGGCGCGGCCGGGTTTGGGCGGGGCTTCGGTGGCGAAGGCCGACCACGCGGCGCGCAGGGCCGGGCGCAGGGCCGGCCAGTCGCCGACGGGCAGGCCGTGGCGTTGCGCGGATTTGCGGAGTTCCCAGGCGGCTTTCGCAAAGGTGCGCAGCGAGCGGACGGGCAGGGAGGTCTCGGCCCCGGCGAGCAGGCGCGGGGCGAAGCGCTGCCCGAAGACGAAGTGCTTCTCGCCGTTGTCGAGTTCGGCAAAGAGCTTGAGCAGGACCGGCACCGCGGTGTCGGCGGGCAGGTCCACGTGACCGACGAAGGCGGACTTCTCCGCACCGGCGAGATGGGCGAACTCGCCGCCGACGTCGGTGCGCGGGAGGCCGTAGAGCAGGGTGCCCTCCTGCAGCGGATCAACCATCGCGGTGAGCCGCGTGATGCGGCGTTCGCGGTGCGCGAGCCAGCCGGTGATCGAGAGGCGGCCGAAGCGCACCCAGCCGATCTCGCGCGGCGCCTCGAGCGCGCCGAAGAACGGCGGGTTGGGCAGGGAGTGGTGCACTTCGGCCAGCGCGCCGGAGACGATCTCGTCGGCGAGCGCCGGCAGCGGCACGGCGGGGCGGCGCACCCTCAGCTGGAGGAGGGGATTGAGCTGCGCGGGGAGGAGGTCAGGGAAACTTTTCGGCGGCGGGCAGACGGTGGCTTCGGCGGCGACCGCGATGGGCGTGCGGAAGATTTCCGTCCACGCATTGGTCTGGTCGCGGACCTCGATCCGCAGCAGCGAGGCGCCGGCGTGCGGCTCGAGCAGCAGGGTGAAGCCGAGGAAGGGCGGGCCGGGGCGCTTGAGATAGACTTCGTCGAGGCCGGGCTTCGGCAGGCCCCAGTTGGCCAGGAAACAGCGGCCGTCGATCCATGCGCGCAGGTCGGTGGTCACGCGCGGTTGCGGCGACCACAGCCAGCCGGCCAGCCAGGTGAAGCCGGCGGGGAAGCGCCAGTCGGCCGGATGCACCTCGATGGCGAGCTTCCACTGCGGAGTCTCGATGATCATGCGAAGCCGCCAAGGCACGCCAATGCCGCGGGGCAGTCAACGTTAAGCTGGCGGGTTTGGCCGCGTCGCCTGTCAGAGGCGGTGAATAGATGTTGCTACGCATTTTCATGGCCCCTTTTTGTCGCGGGATGCCCGCCCAGGAACCTTCCCGCACCGAAAACCGATTGCTGGTCGGACTGTTCCTGGTCGCGCTCGCCTACAGCCTCCATGGCGTCACCTACCACTGGACGAAGAGCTTTTTGTCCGGCCATGAGTTCCGACAGACGCAGACGGCGCTGATCACCCACTACATCGACAGGGATGACAACTTCTCGCTGCTCTATGAAACGCCGATCGTGGGCAAACCCTGGGTCTCGATCCTGCTGGAGGTGCCGCTCTACGAGTGGGCGGTGGTCGGTCTCAGCCGGCTCACCGGGCTGCCACACTTCATGGCCGCGCGCACGGTGTCGGCGGTCTGCTTTTATCTGACCCTGCCGGCCTTCTACCTGCTGCTCGGGAAATTCAACCTGCCGCGGCCCCGGCGGCTGCTGGTGCTGGCGCTCATCCTCTGCGCGCCGGTTTACCTCTACTACACGCGCGCCTTTCTTATCGATGCGATGGCGTTCATGTTCAGCGCGTGGTGGCTGCTGGCGTTTGTGCGGACGATGGATGAGCGGCGCTGGCCGTGGCTGGTGCTGGCCTCGGTGGCCGGCACGGGGGCGGCGCTGGTGAAGAGCGCGACCTTCGCCGTGTGGCTGCCGCCGGCGGTCGTTTACGGTGCCTGGCAATTGTGGCGTGCCCTGCGGGCGCGGAGCGGCTGGCGCGCGCCGCTGCGGACGACGGTCTGGGGGCTGGCGACCGTGGTCGTGGCCTTGGGGGCGTTGCGGGCGTGGGTGGCTTACACCGATCCGATCAAGGCCGCGCACGCCTCGGCGTGGCTCTTCACCTCCAAGAATCTCTCGCTGGGCAACTGGGGACTCTTCGATCCGCGGCCGCTGTTGTCGGCCGAGGTCTGGCGAAATCTGCTGCATTGCTGGGAGCAGGCCATTGTCTCGCGCTGGATCATCGCGGGCGGGTTGCTGATCGGACTCGCGCTGCCGCGGGTGCGCGGGCCGGTGCTTGCGCTGGGAGCGGCGTTCTTCGCCGCCCAGGCGCTCTTTCCCAACGCCTACGCCTACCAGGACTACTACTTCTACTCCTGTGCGGTCTTCGTGCTCGCGGCGCTGGGGTTCACGCTGATCGGGCTGCTCGACACGCGTTGGCCGCGCGTGCTCGTCGCCCTGGTCGGCTTGGTGCTCTTCGGCGCGCAGGTGCGGGCCTACTGGCAGGACTACCGCGTCGGGCAGAGCGCCGATCTCCAAGGCGGTCTCCCTTACACGGAGGTGCTGCGCGACCACACGCCCCCCAACACGGTCCTGGTGATCGCGGGTGCCGACTGGGCGGCCATCACGCCGTATTACGCCCAGCGGAAGGCGCTCATGATCCGCAACGGTCTGGAATATGACCGCAACTACCTGTTGCGGGCCCTCCAGGATCTACAGGACGAAGAGGTCTCGGCCCTGGTGCTCCACGGCAATTTGCGCACTTACCGGGATCTGATCATGCTGTTGGCCGCCCAGCTCGACTTCGATCCCGATGCCCCGGTGTTCAGTTATGCCGACGTGGATGTCTATGTGCCGCGCGTCTATGCCGCGTCGATGCGGGCACGGCTGCAAGCCGGCCAGCCCTATGCCGGGGTGACGGTGCATCCGGCGCCACAGACCGAGGACACGGTCAGGAATCGGGTCGTTATCACCGCCGAGCGCGCCGCGGCCGAGTTCCGCCGCTTTGTGCCCGCGCCCCATGAGGCGGATTTCAGGTTCGGGCTGGGCTGGATGGGTCCGCCGGACCGTTCGGTGCTGTCCGCCCATCCGGAGGCGAGCCTGTGGGTGCGACCGCCCCCGGACGCGCGGCGCATCACGTGGGTCGTGGGTCTCTTCCCCGGCGCCTATGAGGAACCGGCCGAGCAGACCGACGGCGTGCTGTTCACCATCACGGGCGAATCCCCCGATGGCAGCCACCGCCGGATCTACCAGCGGGCGCTCGATCCGGTGCGCCATCCCGGGGATCGCGGTGAACAGCGGTTGGTGTGCGACTACCAAACCCGACCCGGGGAGGTGCTGCGTTTCACGACCGGTTCCTATGGCAGCTATCAGCGCGACTGGGCCTATATCGCGGAAATCCGGATCGAACCCTGAGCCCGGGTCATGCCGTGGCGCGTTGGAGTGCAACGCACCCCAACCGTGGATCCGCGCAGTTCGTCCGCAGAAAAAGGCTCCATGACCAGATTTCTCCCGGGCGGCCGGGCCGGAGATAAATTATTGCCGCACTGGACCGCGCTGGTTTTCTGAAGCGATGCCCTGCCAGGAACAATCCCGCACGGAGGCGCGGTTGCTCACCGCCCTGTTCGCTGCCGCGCTGATCTACAGCGTGTGCGGGATCGGCTACCACTGGACGATGGGGTTCATGTCGGGGCACGAGTTCCGGCAGGCGCACACCGCCATCGTGGCGCACTACATCGACAAGCAGGACAATTTTGGGCTGCTCTACGAAACGCCCCTCTTCGGCAAACCGTGGGTGTCGCTGCTGCTGGAGGTGCCGATCTACGAATGGGCCGTGGTGCTCCTGAGCCGGGCGACGGACTGGCCCCATGTGGTCGCGGCGCGCACCGTCAGCGCGACGTGTTTTTATCTGACCCTGCCGGCGATCTGGCTGCTCCTGGGCCGGCTCGGGCTGCCGAAGCCGCGGCGGTTGCTGATGCTGGCGCTGATTCTGAGCATGCCGCTCTACATCTACTACTCGCGCGCCTTCCTGATGGATTCGATGGCCTTCATGTTCAGCGCGTGGTGGCTGCTGGCGTTTGTGCGGACGATGGAGCGGCGTAGCGCGGTCTGGCTGCTGGCGGCGGTCGTCACGGGCACGGCGGCGGCGGTGATCAAGAGCGCGGTGTGGGCGGCGTGGCTGGCGCCGGGCGCGGCTTACGGTGCGTGGCTGCTCTGGCGCGATCTGCGGGACCGCGTCGGATGGGGGGTGACGCTGAAGACCATCGCGTGGGGGCTGGCGACAGTCGTGGTCGCCTTCGGCACCCTGCGCGCCTGGGTGGTCTACACCGATCCGATCAAGGCCGCCCATGCCTCGGCGTGGATCTTCACCTCAAAAAATCTCACGCAGGGCAACTGGGGCCTGTTCGATCTCAAGGCCCTGCTCTCGGCCGCGCTGTGGAAAAACCTGCTGCACTGCTGGGAGCAGGGGATCATGTCGCGCTGGCTGGTGTTCGCTTTCCTGGGCATCGGCTTGGCCATGCCCGCGGTGCGCTGGCGGGTGCTGGGGACGGCGGCGCCGTTTTTCGTGGCGCAGTTCATGTTCCCCTTCGCCTATGCCTACCAGGATTACTATTTCTACGCCTGCGCGGCTTTTGTCGCCGTGGGCGTCGGCTACACCCTCGTCGGCCTGATCGACTCGCGGCTGCCGCGGTGGCTGGTGGGCGTGGTCGTGCTGGTGCCGTTCGCGGGGCAGGTGCGGGCCTACTGGCAGGATTACCGGGTGGGACAGCGCACCTGGCACCACGGCGGCTACTCGTTCACGGAACTGCTGCGCGACCACACGCCGGAAAACACCGTCATCATCGTGGCCGGCGCCGACTGGGCCGCCGTCACCCCGCTCTATGCGCAGCGCAAGGCGCTCATGATCCGCAACGGCCTGGAGCACGACCGGGCCTATCTGGAGCGCGCGTTCAACGACCTCGCCGGCGAGGAGGTCTGCGCGCTGATCGTGTTCAACGACCTCCGCTACAACCGCGATTTCATCAACCTCGCGGCCGCCCGCTTCAACATCGATGTCTCGCAGCCCACGGTGTCCTTCGTCGTGGCCGACATCTACGCCTCGCGCACCTACTCCAAGGGGCTGCAGCTGATTCTGAAAAACACGCGGCAATACCCGCACCTCACGCTGCCGCCCGGTGCGGTGCCCGACCAGCCCGCCAAGGGCCTGATCACGTTCCCGCCCGCGACGGCCCGGACCTCCTTTCCCAACATCAACCCCGCGCCCTATCAGGCCAATTTCCAGTTTGGCCTCGACTGGCTGACGCATGGCCGCCGGGCCGTGCTCTCGGCGCATCCGGATTCCGACCTGTGGATCGCGCCGCCGGCCGATGCGAAGGAGATCCGCTGGGAATACGGCATCTTTGCCGGCGCCTACGAGAAATCGGACGCCCACACCGACGGCGTTGAGTTCAGCATCCACGCCGAGCGCAAGGACGGTCCGTCACGTCTGCTGTTTCAACGCCTGCTCGATCCGGCCCGCGAGCCCAAGGACCGGGGCGACCAGCAGGCCGTGATTCCCTACGCGCCGCAGCCGGGCGAGACCCTGCGCTTCTCCACCCGACCCGGCGCCCACTCGGCCTTCGACTGGGCCTACACGCTCAGGATCGAGGTGAAGTGAGAGCGGCTGCGGAGCCGGCGCACCGTCGTCGGGGAAGGCGGCGAAACGACGCAGCCAACGCATCTGCAGTGGCTGTTGGTGAAGGCCTCCCGCCACACCTGAGCCGGGCTCAAGGCATTGATCCAGGGGGAGCGAGCTTGCTTGCGACAGATCCCGCCCGAAGCCGAGGGCGGCTCACGCCCACGGCCCGACTTCCGAGTGGACGACCCCGCTCCGGTGCTTGGGCCGACCGGCCCGGGGGCGGGCCGGCTCCATCAATTCGACCTCGGGCCGGATGCCTTGGGGAATGCCGCACGCAGCTTTACTCCGCCTTGAATCGTTCGGCGTCGGCCTTGTTCCAGGTGATGGTGGCTTCGCCGGAGATGAAATTCGTGTTCAGGTAGGGACCGAAGGTCACCTTTTCCTCGCGGGCCGTGCCGGCTTTGATTTCGCCGATCAGCTGCTGCATATCGAGGAGGTAGCGCATCGTGAGTTTTTCCTTCTCGCGCTTCTGCCAGTAGTGGCCGCCGAAGATGACGAGCTTGCTCTCGTCGATGCCGTTGGCCGGCGTCCGGATGTAAGCGATCAGCCGGTCGATGCTCCGGCGGTATTGGGCGAATCCGTCGGCCGAGAAGATCCACACGCCGTTGCCCGAACCGAGCCCGTCGCCGGTGAACACGAGGTTTTTTCCGCGCAGAAAATAGACGGTGGAATGGTCGGTGTGCCCCGGGATTTTCACCGCATCCACCACGAAGCCGCCGCCGAGGTCGAGGGTCGTGCTGCCGGCGATGGGCACGGTGCGCTCCGCGGGGAAAATCTCCCGGCCTTTGAACTCGGCGGTTTGGATCCAGAACGTGACCTTCTCGTCATCCTTGAAGGCCGGCAGCATGCCGGTGTGGTCGCCGTGGAAGTGCGTGATGGCGATGTGCAGCTTGCGTCCGCCGGTTTCCTCCGCGATGAGAGTTTGGAGCGAAGTGACGGCCGTGGCATCCCACTTGACGGCATTGGACAGGTCGATCAGCAGCGCCTGCTCGCGGCCGACGATGAGATACATGTCGGAGCAATTGTTGAATCCCTTGACCTTGCCCTCGGCATCGAGATGGACGCCGGCGGGATTGCTGCGGTTGGCATCCTCGATGCGCATCACGCCCGGGATGATCGGATGGACGGTGTAGGGCCCGACTTCGTGGGTCTGGGCAAAGCAGGTGACAGCGAGCAGGAGGAGCAAGAAGGGGTAAAATCTCATGATGAGGTTCTTGGGTCTCGAACCCAATAGGGGCGCCTGATGAGGTGCGCAAGCAGGCGCCATCGCCTTCCGTTGGTTGACCACGATTGCACGCGACACACAGAATCTCTTTGCGGGTTCCGCACGAACGCCGTCTGGTATCAGAAGCGTCAGGGCAGGGCGCGGTAGGTG